>JAFEDG010000167.1 GCA_018241745.1 Pseudomonadota bacterium | reverse complement strand
ACGACGACGCCCCGCGTGGCCGCGCCCGCCGGCGATCGCCCCGACCACCCGCGTCTGTCCAAGCGGATGAGCGAAGAGGGCTTCTGCTCGCGCCGCGAGGCGGACGAGTGGATCGAGAACGGCTGGGTGCGCGTCGACGGCCAGGTGGTGTCCACGCTCGGCACGCGCGTGGCGCCGCACGCTGTCATCACCGTCGAACGCGCGGCGCGCGCGCACCAGAGCGAGCGCGTCACGATCCTGCTGCACAAGCCGATCGGCTACGTGTCCGGCCAGGCGGAGCACGGCTATGAGCCCGCGTCGGTGCTGATCCGCCCGGAGAACCGCTGGGCCGACGATCCGTCGCGTACGACGTTCAAGCCGCAGCATCTGCGCGGGCTGGCCCCGGCGGGGCGGCTCGACATCGACTCGACCGGCCTGCTCGTGTTCACGCAGGACGGTCGCATCGCGCGCCACCTGATCGGCCGTGATTCCGGCGTCGAGAAGGAATACCTGGTCCGCGTGCAGGGCACGCTGGCGGCGGACGGCCTTGCGCAGTTGCAGCACGGCCTCGAGCTCGACGGCGTGAAGCTCAAGCCCGCCAAGGTGTCGTGGCAGAACGCGGACCAGCTGCGCTTCCTGCTGCGCGAAGGACGCAAGCGCCAGATCCGGCGGATGTGCGAGCTCGTGGGCCTCGTCGTGACGGGCCTGAAGCGGGTGCGTACCGGCGGCGTGGCGCTGGGCAAGCTGCCGCTGGGCCAGTGGCGCTACCTGCGCGCCGACGAGACGTTCTGACCGCATGCCGCCGGACGACCTCGAGGCATTGCGCGACGCGCTGCGGGCGTTCGCACGCGAACGCGACTGGGAGCAGTTCCATTCGCCGAAGAACCTGGCGATGGCGCTTGCGGGCGAGGCGGGCGAGTTGCTCGCGGTGTTCCAGTGGCTGACCGAAGCCGAGAGTCGCGCGCTGCCCGCGGCGGACCTCGCGGCCGCGCGTGACGAACTCGCCGACGTGTTGCTGTACCTGGTGCGCCTCGGCGACGCGCTCGGCGTCGACCTCGCCACGGCCGCGCGCGACAAGCTTGCGGCCAACGCGATCAGGTACCCGGTCGCCAAGGCGCGCGGAACGCACCGCAAGTACACCGAGCTGTAGCGTGCACGACGTTCCGGTCGTCGAGTGGAGCGAACGCGGCGCGGCGCGCTCCGCGCGGTGGCGCTCCGAGCGCGGCGTGCCGCCGCCGCGGCGCATCGTCGTCGCCGACGACACGCTGAAGGCGGACGCTGCCTACCGGCTCGCGTGCGAGGGCACGGCGCTCATGTGGCGCAGCGATTTCCAGAACGCGCGGCAGATGCTCGTCGCGATGGCGGCGCGCGTCGACCGGCCGCCACGCCGGCGCGGCGCGCCCGCGGCCACGAACCTGCCGATGGCCGAGCAGTTCAATCGCATGCGGCTCGCCCGCGCCCAGCGCGCACGCACGCTCGGCGCGCTGCTGGTCGAGCTGGATGCAGGCTATGCGCTCGCGCTGCGTCGCGCACCGGACGTCAAGGCGGCGTGCACGGAGGCGTGGGGCCCCGGCACCGGCAACGTGGTCACGTCGGTGCGCGAACTGCTCGGGCTGATCGGCGCGCACGAGTGGCGCGCCAAGGGCATCGCCGTGCCCGCCGCCGGCGGCCGCATCCATCCGTACTACGGCGTGTTCGGCCCGGTGCGCAGCGAATATGTCGACCTCGTCGCGGGCGCGCCACTGCCGCGCGCGCTGGCGGAGGCAAGCCTCGCGTTCGACATCGGTACCGGCACTGGCGTGCTCGCGGCCGTGCTCGCGCGACGCGGCGTCGCGCGCGTCGTGGCCACGGACCGCGATCCGCGTGCACTGGCCTGCGCCCGCGACAACCTCGCGCGCCTGGGGCTTGGCGCGCACGTCGACGTCGTCGACGTCGACCTGTACCCGGACGGCCGCGCGGCGCTCGTCGTCTGCAATCCGCCGTGGGTGCCGGCGCGGCCCGCGTCGCCGCTCGAGGGCGCCATCTACGATCCGGAGAGCCGGATGCTGCGCGACTTCCTCGCCGGGCTCGCCGCGCATCTCGCACCGGGCGGCGAAGGCTGGCTCGTGCTTTCCGACCTGGCGGAACACCTGGCGTTGCGGACGCGCGAACAGCTGCTGGCGTGGATCGCGGGGGCGGGGCTGGTGGTCGCGGGCCGGCTCGACGCGCGTCCGCGCCACCCGAAGGCCGGCGATGCCAACGACGCGTTGCACGCCGCGCGCGCGATGGAGGTGACGTCGTTGTGGCGGCTTACGGCGGCGTGACCTGACGCGCGGCTGGCGCGCGGTGCCGGCGCCCGCCAGCGCGCATGCGAGAATGCGCGCAATGCCGCCGCTTTGCCTCATCTGGCTCGCGGGCGTCGCGTTGCGCCTGACGATCCTCGCGGTCCCGCCGGTGCTCGCGATGATCCGCGACGAGCTCCACCTGTCCGCCACCGAAGTCGGCCTGCTCGGCGGCATTCCGCCCCTGATGTTCGCAGGCGCCGCGCTCGCGGGGTCGCTGCTCGTCGCGCGCGTCGGCGTCAAGGGCGCGTTGATCGGGGGCCTCGCGCTCGTCGCCGGCGGGTCCGCGCTGCGTGCGGCGACCGGCGGTTTCGTGGACCTGCTGCTCGCCACCGGCGTGATGGCCGCGGGCGTCGCGATCATGCAGCCTGTCATGCCGACGACGGTCAAGCAGTGGGCGCCGCAACGCATCGCGCTGGGCACCGCGCTGTACACGAATGGCCTGCTCGTCGGCGAGATCATCCCGGTCGTCGTCACGCTGCCGTGGCTGCTGCCGCTGGTGCACGGCAGCTGGCGTGCCACGCTGTTCGCGTGGTCGCTGCCGGTGGTCGGCATCGCGCTGCTGGTCGCGCTGACAGGCCCGCGACCCGTGCCGCGGCCGGCAGAGACGCGCGCCGCCGGGCGCTGGCTGCCCGATTGGCACAAGCCGCTCGTGTGGCGGCTCGGCGCGCTGTTCCTGTGCATCAATGCGATCTACTTTTCCGCCAACGCGTTCCTGCCGATCTTCCTCACGAGCCGCGGGCGGCCCGACCTGATCAGCAGCGCGCTCACCGGCCTCAACTTCGGCCAGTTGCCCGCGTCGCTGCTGTTGCTGGTCGTCGCCGCGCGCGTCGAGCGCCGCGCCTGGCCGTACGTGCTGTCGGGCCTGCTGTCACTGGCCGCGATCGTCGGCATCGTCGCCGACGTCGGCGCGCGCACGTGGCTGTGGACGGCGTTGCTGGGGTTCTCGGATGCGGGCGCGCTGATCATCGCATTGACGCTGCCCCCGCTGCTGTGCAAGCCGGACGACGTCGCGCGCACGTCCGCGGGCGTGTTCACGCTGAGCTACGGCGGTGCCGTGCTGGTGGCGGTGATCTGCGGCGCGGCCTGGGACGTGACGCACGAGCCGGCGGCGGCGTTCGTCCCGCTCGCGCTCTGCGCCGGCGCGCTCGCGTGGCTCGCGCGGCGGATGCGGCGCACGCAGGAGCTCGCGTAGCGCGTTACGCAGTGCGCGTCGCCGCGTTCAGTCGCGGTCGCCGAGCAGGAATTCTGCGAGCAGGTCCCGCTGCGCGTTGAACATGTCGACGCCGGTCGCCGTACGGCAGCCGCGCGCCCGTGCGGCAGCGATCAGCGGCGTGATCTCCGGGTAGGTGACGACGTCGCCGACGACGGCGCCGGCGGCCAGCGCATCGGTGGCAACCGGCAGCGGATCGTCGGCCCGCATGCCGAGCGGTGTCGCGTTGGCGACGATGGTGAACGCGGACGGGTCGCGCGAGCCGATCGTCACCAGCGAGTCGGTCGTCTCGCGCAGCTTGTGGATCAGCGCGTCGCGGCGTTCCGTGCTCTGGTCGTGGATCGCGAGCTCCATCACGCCGGCGTCGATCAGCGCGAGGCCGATCGCCCCGCCGGCGCCGCCCGCCCCGACGAGCAATGCGCGCGCGCCTGCCGGCTCGGCCCCCGCTTCCTCCAGCGCGCGCAGGAAGCCACTGCCGTCGGTCATGTCGCCGTGCCAGCTGCCGTCCTCGTTGCGGCGCATCGCATTGACGGCCGCCAGCGCGCGCGCACGGTGCGTCGCCGTGCTGCAATGGCCGAACGCGGCGAACTTGTGCGGCACGGTGATCAGCAGGCCGTCGACGTTGCGCGCGATGCTTGCCGCGGCGACGAACGTGGCGAAATCCGCCGGCGCGACGTCGATCGGGATCATCACCGCGTCGCGGGCCTTGCTCGCGAACGCGCGCGTGACGCCGGCCGGCGACATCACCTGCGTGATCGGGTGGCCGAGGATGAAGTAGACGCGGGTCGCGCCGGACAGGTGGGCGAGCATCCGTGCTGCAGGTACCGCGTCAGCCGCCGGCGACGCCGCGCGTGTTGACGTACAGCGCGTACAGCGACTGGCTCGCCGCCATGAACAGGCGATTGCGTGCGCGGCCGCCGAAACAGACGTTGGCGCAACGCTCGGGCAGGTCGATGTGGCCGATGGCCGTGGCGTCGGGCGCGAACACGCGGACGCCGTCCTTGCCGGGACCCGTGCCCCAGCCGCACCACAGGTTGCCGTCGACGTCGATGCGCAGGCCGTCGGGAGACTCGCCTTCGCCGCACGTCACGAACACGCGGCCGTTGGCGAGCGCGCGGCCGCCGTCGACGACGTCGTAGACGTGGATCCGGCGCGGCACGTGGCCCGACTCGACGATATACAGCAGCTTCTCGTCGGGCGAGAACGCAAGGCCGTTGGGCCGCTCGATCGCGGTGCACACGGCCGTCATCGCGCCGGTGGCCCCGTCGACGCGATAGACGTGCGTGCCGAGCTCGGGATCCGCCGCATGGCCCTCATAGTCGCCGAGCACGCCGAACGGCGGGTCGCTGAACCACACGGACCCGTCGCCGCGCACGACGACGTCATTCGGCGAATTGAGCGGGCGACCCTGGTACCGGTCCGCGAGGACCGTCGTCGTACCGTCGTATTCGGTGCGCGTGACGCGGCGGGCGCCGTGCTCGCAGGTGACGAGCCGCCCCTGCCGGTCGCGCGTGTTGCCATTCGCGTGGTTCGACGGCTTGCGGAATGTCGTGACCGCAGCCGTCTCCTCGTCCCAGCGCAGCATCCGGTTGTTGGGGATATCGCTCCACACGAGCATCCGCGCGTCGCCGAACCACGCGGGTCCCTCGGACCAGCGGCAGCCGGTGGCGAGCCGCTCGACCGCGGCGTTGAACAGCACGTAGCGCTCGAAGCGCGGATCCAGCACGCGCACCGCGGGATCCGGATAGCGGCCGGCGGCAGTCCACATCGTCAGCACCCGCAGCGGAGGTTGCAATAGCCTTGCGGATAGCCCTGGCGCTTGCAGTCGGACATGCAGAACGGCTCCGGCTGGCAGGCGGGCGCGGGCGGCGGCGCGGGCGCCGCGGTATCGGTGGCGCCGGCGGCGGGCGGGGCACCGTCGGGCTTCGGCGCATTGGACACGCAGCCGGCGACGAGCAGCGCCAGTACGCCGACGCAACACGCGCGGCGTGTCGCGATGGCGGGCAGCGACAAGCCTGTTGCGAGCCGGTTGGCGCGTGATGGCATCGGATCCCCTGGCGGTGAGGCGCGCGGTCCTCGACATGCGCGCCGCGCGCGCCGTGGACGCGAGGATAACGCACTCGGGACCGGCGGCCCGCGCACGGGCTGCGCGTCGGGACTAGCGGCGGTCGACGACGGGGATCTGCATCCGCGCGATCAACGCTGCCTGGCGGACGACGTCGTCGCGGACGAACTGCGACGCGTCCGCGCCGCCGAGCCCCATGTAGCGGACGCCAAGCGCCGTGAATTGCGGCGGCAGCGTACGGTCGAGCAACAGTACGCCGACGGCCGCCGCCAGCGGCACGCGAATGGACGGTGGCAAGCCGCGCGGCGCGGCGAGGCCAAACCAGATTTCGAACGCCTGCCCGGGCCACAGCTCGCCAAACGCCGGCGCGTCGCTGAACGCCGCGTCGCGCTCGCGCCCGGTGACGGCGATCACGCGGGTGTCGCCGCGGGCGGCGCGCGCGGCGGCGCTTGGCGTGCCGTCGAAGAATAGGTCGATGTCGCCGGCCGCCAGCGCCGCGTACCCGGCTGCGGACGTCGGGTACTCGGCGTGGGCGAGACGGGCGTGCTGTACGGTACGCAGGAACTCGCCTGCCAGGTTGCCCGCGCTGGCAACGCCCAGGCTGCCGTAGCGCAAGGGCCTGGTCGTGCGCCGCGCGCGTTCCAGCCACTGCGCCCAGTTCGCCGCCGGATCGTTCGCCCGGACGACTACCGCATTGCTGTAGCGTCCCAGGATCGCGAGCCAGTCGAAGTCCTCGACCGGGTTGTACGCGGCGTCGCGCGTCAGCAGGCGGCCCGCGACCAGCGGCGTGCTCAGCACCAGCCCCAGCGTGTGGCCATCCTTCGGTGCTTCGGCGACGGTGTTGAGGGCCGCCACGCCACCCTGGCTCGACAGCAGCGTGACGGTGACCGGGCCTTCGACCAACGGCGCCAGCGCATCGGCCACCAGGCGCGCGACGCGATCGCCGGAGCCGCCCGGCGTCGACGGGACGATCAAGCGTACCGGCGGTCGGGGTTCCGCGGCCGCGCCCGTCGTGGTCGCCAACGGCATCAGCAGCGCGCAGGCGAGGTGCCGGGCGCGCAGGCGGTGGCGAAGCCGGAGGCGGGCGCGCGGTCGCGCGCCGGGCAAAAGCGCCGCGCGGGGCGCCGTTCCAGGCGTGCGGGGGGTGGCATTTGTAGGCATCGTCCTACAAGGGTACGCTGTCCGCACCCGCCGAGGCTTGGACGCGCGTCCAAGCCTCGAGCGCGGTGTCGGCGTCCCGGCGACAGCGCACCGGCCGCGCGTCCGATCGCACGCGGCGGAGCGGCGCGCTAACGTTGGGGTCCGCCAACAGCCATGCGGCCATCCGCGGACGTTCCACCATGCGCCTGTGTCCCGTCGATTGCGAGCAGTGCAACGATGCGCGTTGTCCCAGCGAAGGGTGCCAGCACGCCGTCCCTGGAGAATCGATGCTGATGGCGTGCGTGGAGTGCGGCGACGTGACGCCGGTACGCGCGCGCCTGCACCTGTGCATCGCCTGCGCGGCAACCTACATCGTGGCTGCAGACCCGGGTGACGCGGCGCCCGGATCCAGCCGCTGAAGCGAGACGAGGAATCATGCCGCGCGCATTGTGGAAAGGTGCCATCGCGTTCGGGCTCGTGCACGTGCCCGTCGAGTTGTACCCGGCGGAGGAGCGCAAGGGCTTCAGCTTCTCGATGCTCGACAAGCGGGACTTCTCGCCGGTGGGCTTCCGCCGCTACAGCAAGAAGAGCGGCAAGGAAGTGCCGTGGAACGACGTGGTCAAGGGTTACGAGTACGAGAAGGGCCAGTACGTCGTGCTGTCCGACGAGGACTTCCGCCGGGCCGATGCGACGGCGGCGAAGACCATCGACATCGAGACGTTCGTGCCGGCCAGCGCCATACCGCCACCGTATTACGAGACGCCGTACTATCTCGCGCCCCTCAAGGGCGGCGAGAAGGTCTATGCGCTGCTGCGCGAGACACTGAAGGCGACCGGCCGCGTGGGGGTCGCCCAGTTCGTGTTGCGCACGACCAAGCATCTCGCGATGGTGGCGCCCGCCGGCAAGGTGCTGGTGCTCAACACGCTGCGCTACCAGGACGAGTTGCGCAACCTGTCCGGGCTCGACCTGCCGGCCGATGGCGCGAAGGCGGCCGGGCTCACGGCGCGCGAGCTGGACCTCGCGAAGAAGCTGATCGACGATCTCGCTGCCGACTGGAAGCCGGCGGAGTTCCGCGACACGTACCACGAGGACGTGATGAAGCGGATCCGCGAGAAGATCAAGCGCGGGCAGACGCACGAGATCACGGCACCGGAAACCGAGCATGCGCCGGCGCGCGGCGCGGAGGTGATCGACCTCGCGGCGCTGCTGCAGAAGAGCCTCGGCCGTGACGGCGGCGCAGCGCGCAAGGCCGGCGGCAAGGCGGCCAGGCCGCGCGCTGCCGCGACCAAGCGCGCGGCTGCCAAGGTCGTGCGTCGGCGCAAGGTGGCGTAACGCGGATGACGCTCGCCCGCTACCACGCCAAGCGCGACTTCAAGGCGACGCCGGAGCCGCGCGGCCGTGTTGCGCGCGGCAAGGGCGGCCCGTTGCGCTATGTGATCCAGAAGCACGCCGCCAGCCACCTGCATTACGACTTCCGGCTCGAGCTCGACGGCGTGCTGTTGAGCTGGGCGGTGCCGAAGGGACCGAGCGTCGATCCTGCGGACAAGCGGCTCGCGATGCACGTCGAGGACCATCCACTCGATTACGGCGACTTCGAGGGCACGATTCCCGCCGGCCAGTATGGCGGTGGCACGGTGATGCTGTGGGACCGGGGCACGTGGACGCCGCAGGGGGATCCGCGCAAGGGGCTCGCGGCTGGCAACCTCAAGTTCGAGCTCGAGGGCGACAAGCTCCACGGCGGCTGGGCGCTGGTGCGCACGCACGGCGGGTACGGCGGTGCCGGCAAGGACGCGTGGTTGCTGATCAAGGAGCGCGACGCGTTTGCACGGCCGGGCGAAGGCCGCGCGATCGTCGATGACGAGACGCGCAGTGTCGCGTCGGGACGCACGATGGACGCGATCGCGGGGGCCGGCGACCGCGTGTGGGAGTCCAGGCTGTCGGCCGCGGCCAACGTCGCGCGCGGCGCCGTGAAGCCGGTGGGGGGGCGTGGCAAGACCGCACCAGCGCCGCGCGCCGCGCGCGCCAGGAAGTCGCCCGCCACCGGGGCACCCGCCGCGGCCGGTGAAGCGAAGATGCCCGACCTCGCCGCGCTTCCCGGCGCGCGCCGGGCGCGGCTGCCCGCGGCGATGGCGCCGATGCTCGCCACCCTCGTCAAGGCGCCTGTCGCGGGTGACGACTGGCTGCACGAGATCAAGTTCGACGGCTACCGTCTGCTCGCGCGCATCGAGCGCGGACGCGTGAAGCTCGTGACGCGCAACGGCAACGACTGGACGGCGTCGTTGCCGGTCCTCGCCGCAGCGCTTGCAAAGCTCCCGCTCGCCAGCGGTTGGCTGGACGGCGAGCTCACCGTCGTCGACAAGCGCGGTCGGACGAGCTTCCAGGCGCTGCAGAACGCGCTGTCGCCGGAACGCGGGTCGCGCGCGCCGGCGCTGACCTACTTCGTGTTCGACGCGCCTTACGTCGAGGGCTACGACCTGCGAGCCGTCGCGCTGCACGAGCGCAAGCAGGTCGTGCACGCACTGCTCGCGGCGCCGCCCGACGGGGTGCGCGAGAGCCTCGCCGTCAGGGCGGCGGGTGCCGACCTCCTCGCGCAGGCGTGCAAGCTGGGCCTCGAAGGGCTGGTCAGCAAGCGCGCCGACGCGGGCTATCACGAGAAGCGCAGCCGCGACTGGGTCAAGGTCAAGTGCGACGCGCGCCAGGAGATGGTCATCGGCGGCTACACGGATCCGCGCGGCAGCCGTACCGGCATCGGTGCGCTGCTGCTTGGCGTCTACGAGGGCAAGGTGCTGCGCTACAGCGGCCGCGTCGGCACCGGCTTCGATCAGTCCACGCTCGGGAAGCTCGCGGCGAAGCTGGCGTCGCTCGAGCGCGCGACGCCCGCGTTCGTCAACCCGCCGACCGGCTATGCCGCCAAAGGCGTCCACTGGGTCAAGCCGGCACTCGTCGCCGAAGTGTCGTTCACCGAATGGACGGCGGACGGCACGTTGCGCCATCCCGTGTTCCACGGCCTGCGGCTCGACAAGAAGCCGACCGCCGTCGTGCGCGAGCGCGCATGAGCCAGGCGCCAACGCGCAAGGCGGCGAGCGCCGCGACCGCGGAGATCGCGGGCGTGCGCCTCTCGAATCCGGACAAGCCCTACTTCCCCGAGATCGGCCTCTCCAAGCATGACGTCGCGGCCTATTACGCCGCGGTCGCTCCCGTCATGCTCCCGTACGTCAGCGGCCGCCCGCTGTCGCTCGTGCGCTGCCCGGACGGGTGGCAGGGCGAATGCTTCTACCAGAAGCATGCGCCGCCAAGCCTGCCCGCGACCGTCGGGCGCATCGCCGTGCCCGAAGGCACGGGCAACGTACCGTATGCGGAAGCTTCGTCGGCGACCGCGCTGGTGGCGCTGGTCCAGTGGGGGGTCATCGAGATGCATCCGTGGGGCGCGCGCAAGCCGCGGATCGACCGTCCGGACCAGCTCATCTTCGACTTCGATCCGGATGGCGCAGTCAGCTGGGAAGTGCTGGTCGAAGCGGTGACGGCGCTGCGGACGCTGTTGACCGAGCTGGGCCTCGTGCCATTCATCAAGACGACCGGCGGCAAGGGCCTGCACGTCGTCACGCCGTTGCGCGCGACGATCACGTGGGACGTCGCCAAGGGTTTCGCCAAGGCCGTCGCGGAGCTGATGGCGGCTACGTATCCAGACCGCTACGTCACGACGGTGAGCAAGGCGCGCCGCAAGGGCCGCATCTTCATCGACTACCTGCGCAACGCGATGGGATCGACGGCCGTCGCGCCTTACGGGCTCCGCGCGCGGAAGGGGGCCCCGGTCGCGATGCCGATCGCGTGGAGCGACCTCGCGCAGGACGTCAGGCTCGATCATTTCAACGCGACGAACGCCGCGCGCCACGTCGCGCGACGGCGGACCGATCCGTGGGCGGAGTTCGCCGCGTCGCGCAGGACGTTGACCGCGGCGATGCGCAGGCGCGCCGGAGCCGCGTGAGCGGCGCGGCGTGCTGTTGCGGGGAACCGCGGGACTACTGGCCCTTCGGGCTCGAGGGCCCGTCTTCGTCTGCCATCTGCGACGAACCCGGCAGCGACGGTGACGAGTAGGACGTCGGGCTGCCGTCGTCCGCGTCGTACGCTCCGTACGTGACATAGCCGGGCGCCGCCGGCGCGAGCATCACGACGGTCGGGCGCCCGTCCGCGGACGCGTAGTACGCGGGGCCGTAATACGTGGGCGCCGTGTACGACGGTGAGGGCGCGTAATAGTAGGGCTGCGGCGGCGCATAGATCGGCCCGTACTGCGCCTGGTTGCGCGTGAAGCTCTGCTGGCCGTCGCCATCGCTCGCCGCGGCACCCGACGCGCCGAGCACGGCCATCGAGGCCACTGCCGCGGCCGCGGCGATCGCGGCCCAGCGGCGACTGCGTAAGTTCGTGTTCATCGTGGACCCTTTCATCGTGGGCATGCACGTGCATGCGATGTGGGGCCAGTGTCCGCCGCGGCAGCGCCGGCGGCTGCAAGCGCGATTCGGCGCCGCGCGTAGGAGCGCGCCGTTGGCGGGCGTGAGACTCGATCCGGCGGCGCCGGGCGGCTACAGCGCCGCGGCGCACTCGACGCCGGTGCGGATGGCCGCTTCGGCGTCCAGTTCGGCCGCGCGCGCCGCGCCGCCGACCACATGCAAGCGCGGACCTGCCAGTGTCGCGCAGGCGCGCACCGATTCCTGGCCCGCGCACACGATGACGTGATCGACGTCGAGCACGCGCGCCTCGCCGTCGACACGGACGTGCAGCCCCAGGTCGTCGACCCGCACGTACTCGACGCCGGCAAGCATCTGCACGTGGTGCCGCTTGAGCACGATCCGGTGCGCCCAGCCGGTGGTCTTGCCGGGCCCCGAGCCCATCCGTCGGCCGTCGGGGCGCCGTTGCAGCAGCCACACTTCGCGCGGCGTGGCCGGCGGCTGCGGACGCACGAGGCCGCCCGGTTCCAGCACCGCGGGATCGATGCCCCATTCGGCCATGTACGCACGTGCATCGGTGTGCGGGGGCTCGAGCAGGTAGGCGCACACGTCGACGCCGACGCCGCCCGCGCCCATCACCGCGACGCGCGCACCCGCCGTGCGCCGCCCCGACAACAGGTCCGGGTAGGCGATGACCTTCGGATGGTCGATGCCCGGCAACGCGGGCATCCGCGGGACGACGCCGCTGGCGACGATCACGTCGTCGAAATCGCGCGCGAGCTCGGCGTCGCTCGGCGCCGCGCCGAGCCGCAGCTCCACGCCGGTCGCAGCGATGCGGTGGCGGAAGTAGCGCAGCGTATGCGCGAAGTCCTCCTTGCCGGGGATGCGCATCGCGAGCCGGAACTGGCCGCCGATGTCGCTGGCCGCTTCGAACAGCACGACGCGGTGCCCGCGCTCGGCGGCGGTGGTCGCGGCCGCGAGCCCCGCGACGCCGGCGCCCACGACGGCGACGCGCCGCGGCGCGCGGGTGGCGACGATCCGCAGTTGCGTCTCGCGTCCCGCGCGCGGGTTGACGAGGCACGTCGCGCGCTCGTTGTTGAACGTACGGTCGAGGCACGCCTGGTTGCACGCGATGCACGTGTTGATCGCGTCGGCGTCGCCGCGCGCGGCCTTGGCGACGAATTCGGGATCGGCGAGGAATGGCCGCGCCATCGACACGAGGTCCGCGTCGCCGCTGGCGAGGATGTCCTCGGCGAGTTCCGGCGTGTTGATCCGGTTGGACGCGATGACGGGAATCGTGAGCGCGCGCTTGACGGTGCCGGTGACGCTGCGGAACGCCGCCGGCGGCACGATCGTCCCGATCGTCGGGATCCGCGCCTCGTGCCAGCCGATGCCGGTGTTGATCGCGTCGACGCCTGCATCCGCGAGCGCCTGCGCGACGGCGATCGTCTCCGGCATCGTGTTGCCATCCTGCACGAGGTCGATCAGCGACAGCCGGTAGACGATCGCGAAGCCTGGGCCGGTGGCGGCACGCACCGCGCGTACGACGGCCAGCGGCAATTGCATGCGGCCGTCGATGCCGCCGCCCCAGCCGTCGGTGCGCGTGTTCACGTGGCGCGACAGGAACTGGTTGAGCAGGTAGCCTTCGCTGCCCATGATCTCCACGCCGTCGTAGCCGGCGCGCTGCGCGAGCCGCGCGCAGCGCGCATAGTCCCGGATCACCGTGCGGATTCGCGCGTCCGTCATCGCCCGCGGCGGGAACGGCGAGATCGGGGACTTCACGGCGGTCGCCGATTCGACGAGCGGGTGGTAGCCATAGCGGCCTGCGTGCAGGATCTGCATGACGATGCGACCGCCGGCTGCGTGCACGGCGCGCGTCACGATCCGGTGCACGGGCACCGCGCCCGCGTGGTTAAGCGTGCCGCCGAACGGCGTCAGCCAGCCGCGGACGTCGGGCGCGACGCCGCCGGTGACGATCAGGCCCGCGCCGCCCGCCGCGCGCTCGCGGTAGAACGCCGCGAGCCGTGGGTAGAGCCAGAACCGGTCCTCGAGGCCCATGTGCATCGAGCCCATGACCACCCGGTTGCGCAGCGTCACCGCGCCGAGCGTGATCGGTGCCAACAGGTGCGGGTAGGGGCGAGGCGTGCGCGGTGCGTCCGGCATGGCCGCGCGATTGTAGCGGCCCACCGCGCGCCCACCCGCCCGGCCGCGCGATAATCCACGCGCCACGGCTTGCGCCTGTCCTTCACCCGCCACCCACTCTGCCATGATGAACATGCAACTCTCTGTCGACGCCATCCTGCCCACCGACCATGCAAGCGCCCTGCTGGTCGGCCGCGCCTGGGTGCCCACGTATGCGGGGCCGACGCCGGTGCTCGTGCGGGCCGACGGTGTCTACGACCTCGCGTCCGTCGCGCCGACGACGAGCGAGCTGTTTGCGCGCCGGGATGCCGTCGCCGCGATTCGCGCACTGGAGGCACAGGGGCAGGCGACCCGCATCGCGGACACCGCGGCGACGCTCGCCAATTCGGACCCGCGGACGCGCGACACGTCACGCCCGTGGTTCCTCGCGCCCTGCGACTGGCAGCCGATCAAGGCGAGCGGCGTCACGTTCGTCAGGAGCATGCTGGAGCGCGTCATCGAGGAGCAGGCGCGCGGCGACCCGTCGCGGGCCGAGGAAACGCGGCGCGCGATCATGGCGATCGTCGGCGACAACCTGCGGGCGATCGTGCCGGGGTCCGACCAGGCCGCCGAGCTGAAGCGCGTGCTGGTCGAGCGAAAGTCGTGGTCGCAATACCTCGAGGTGGGCATCGGGCCCGATGCCGAGATCTTCACGAAGACCGCGCCGCTCGCGTCGGTGGGCGTCGGCGCCGACATCGGCGTGCTCGCGACGTCGACGTGGAACAACCCCGAGCCGGAGATCGTGCTTGCCGTCGCGCCCGACGGCACGGTCGCCGGTGCCACGCTCGGCAACGACGTCAACTTGCGCGACTACGAAGGCCGCAGTGCGCTGCTGCTCGGCAAGGCGAAGGACAACAACGCGTCGTCGGCCATCGGGCCTTTCGTGCGGCTGTTCGACGAGCACTTCACGCTGGACAGCGTCCGCGCCTCTGAGATCGCGCTGAAGGTCGAAGGGGAGGACGGCTTCGTGCTCGACGGCCACTCGTCGATGAAGGAGATCAGCCGCGATCCGCTCGAGCTCGTCGCCGCGGCGATCGGCCCCAATCACCAGTACCCGGACGGCCTCATGCTGTTCCTCGGCACGATGTTCGCGCCGACGGAGGATCGCTACGCGAAGGGACAGGGGTTCACGCACGCGGTGGGCGACATCGTCACCGTGTCCACTGCGACGCTCGGCGCGCTCGTCAACCGCGTCGACCACGCGAGCGCGATCGCGCCGTGGACGTTCGGCGCTGCAGCACTGGCGCGCAACCTGGCGGCACGCGGCCTGCTGCGCGCCGCGACGTCCGCCTAGCCTGCATGGCGGACGCCGGCGCGCCGGTCGCATGCACGAACTGCGGTGCGCCGCTTGCGGGCGAGTGGTGCACGCGCTGCGGCCAGGAACGCATCGTCGAGCGCGGCGCGCTGCGCCGCTATTTCGAGCGCCAGGTACCGCGCATCCTGCACACGGTGCGCGCGTTGCTGCTGCAACCCGGACAGCTGACGCTCGAATACGCGCGCGGCCAGCGCGTCCGCTCGATCAGCGCCTGGCGCCTGACGTTCAACGTGCTCGCATTGTTCCTGGCGCTGTCGTTCGTGACGGGCTTTCGCGTGGCCACGTTCGCGCGCGTCGATCAGAGTGGCCGCCTGCAAGGGGCCATCGCGGCGGCGGCGGTTCGCGCCGGCGTCGACGAAGGCGCGTTCGTCGAGCGCGTGGAGCGCCGCTTCGCGCTCGTTTATACCGGCATGACGGTCGTGACGATCGCGGCCATCGCGATCGTCGTCGGGCTGACGCATCGCCGCCGCCGCTGGAACGTTGCCGGCGTGTTCGCACTCCACGTCACCGCATGGGGCTTCCTGGTAGACGCCGTATTCCAGGGCGCGATGGAGGTCACGGGCGCGACCCCGATGCTCGCGACGACCGAGGTCACGCAGGCGGCAGTCCGCGGCGCGTGGTGGCTGCTGCTGTTCGAAGGCGTCATGTTCGCGTACGTGCTGCTGGCGCTGCGACGGGTCTACGGGGACGGCGTCGTCGCGGGCTCGACCAAGGCGCTGCTGGTGATCGTCGTGCGGCTCGTCATCTCCAATCTGGTGGTCTTCGCGTCGGCGTCGCTCGCGCTGATGACGGCCTGACGCCGGGTCAGGGGAAGCGCTCGGTGCCGTCGGCGGGCGTTGCGCGCGCGTCGCCGAGGACGGCCTTCACGTGCGCGTCGGCGGGGCGTCGCAGCAACCGGTACGCGTCCCGGGCCAACGCGTACGCCGCGGCGCCGGGCCAGTTGAGCGGCAGCAGGCCGGCGGGCAGCAGCGGGTCGCGCAACAGCGTCCGCCGGTACGCGTGGATCAGCAGCGTGCGTGCCACGAAGCATTGCTCGGCGTAGTCGGCAGCGTCGGTCGCCTTGCGGAACCATTCCAGCGCAGGGCCGTAGTGGTCGAGGAAGGCGCGATAGCGCGCGCCGAGCTCCGCGAGCGGCCACAGCGCAGGCGCCGAGGCGGCGAGCGCATGCGCCGACGGCGTCGCCGCATCGTGTGCGGACAGCGCGATCACCGCTGCGCGGCGCGATTTCGCGCTGCGGCGTGGACCTGGCAGCGACGGCATCCCGCGGCCCGCGACCGACGGGCGCACGTGCACGCCCGGGGCCAGCGCGCCGAAGCCCGCCCACTGCAGCGCGTTGCGCGCCTCGTCGCGCGCCGCGGGGGGAAGCGCTTCCGGCGGCAGCACGATCACGTCCCAGCCATCGTTCCAGACGTCGGCGTGCGGCGTGTAGATGCGCCGGTAAGCGGCGGCAAAGCGCGCGCGGCCCGAAGGCGTCAACCGGTACCGGCTCTCCCGGCCGTGCGCCGATGCGACCAGCCAGCCGTCGCGCGCGAGCCGGTATACGCTGGTGCGCGCGAGCCGCTCGTTGATCCCGAGCGGCGCGAGCAGCCGGATCAGCGAGCGCAGCCACAGTCCGCCGTCGCGCGCCAGCGGGACGATCGCGTCGCCCCAGACGGTGACCACCAGCGACGAAGCGCGGGGCGGGTCGGCCGCCAGCGTCCGCGCGAGGAACCGCCGCCGCGCGGCATCGACCTGCCGCGGACGTGATACGGAATTTGCAGGGGGCATCCTGAAAGTGTATCGTATGCACTCGGTGCCGGGCAGCGCTCCCGGCCGGGAGGAGGTGGCTCATGTACGCCCAGTTGGTCGATACCGGCCAGAAAGCGGTGCAGGACGACGCGACGATGTCCGCCGAGGACCGTGCGTTCCAGCAGCGCATCGACGCCGACGTCAAGATCGAGCCGCAGGACGCGATGCCGGAAGCTTACCGTCGCACGCTGGTCCGCCAGATTCAGCAGCACGCGCATTCCGAGATCGTCGGCATGCTGCCCGAAGGCAACTGGGTCACGCGCGCACCCAGCCTGAAGCGCAAGGCCATCCTGATGGCCAAGATCCAGGACGAGGCGGGGCACGGCCTCTACCTCTATTCGGCCGTCGAGACGCTGGGCGTCACTCGGGACGAAACCACCGAGGCGCTGCTGGCCGGCAAGTCCAAGTACTCGTCGATCTTCAATTACCCGACGCTCAACTGGGCGGACATCGGCACGATCGGCTGGCTCGTCGACGGCGCTGCGATCATGAACCAGATCCCGCTGTGTCGCTGCTCGTACGGGCCGTACGCGCGGGCGATGGTCCGCATCTGCAAGGAGGAGTCGTTCCACCAGCGCCAGGGCTTCGACCTGCTGATGGCGATGTGCCGGGGTACGCCTGAACAGAAGGCGATGGCGCAGGACGCGCTGGACCGCTGGTGGTGGCCGTCGCTGATGATGTTCGGGCCGCCCGACGCGTCGAGCGTGCACAGCGCGCAGTCGGCGAAGTGGAAGATCAAGCTGCTGTCCAACGACGAACTGCGCCAGCGGTTCGTGGACCAGACGGTGCCACAGGCGGAATACCTCGGCCTCGTCATTCCGGACCCGGACCTGTGCTGGAACGCGGAGCGCGGACATTACGACTACGGCGCCATCGACTGGGACGAATTCTTCGCGGTCATCGCCGGCAACGGCCCGTGCAATCGCGAGCGCCTCGAAACGCGGCGCAAGGCGTGGGACGACGGCGCATGGGTCCGCGAGGCCGCGGTCGCGCACGCCGCCAAGGTGGCCGCGCGCGACCGCGCGGCCAAGGAGGCGGCATGAGCACGCCACCGCGCAACGAATGGCCGCTGTGGGAAGTGTTCATCCGCAGCCAGCACGGCCTTGCGCACAAGCACGTCGGCAGCCTGCATGCGGCAGACGCGGCGGGTGCCCTCCGCAATGCGCGCGACGTCTACACGCGCCGCAACGAAGGCGTGTCGATCTGGGTCGCGCGCTCGTCCGACCTCCATGCGTCGGCGCCGGAGGAACGCGCCGAGCTGTTCGACCCGGCCGCCGACAAGATCTACCGGCACCCGACGTTCTTCCCGATGCCGGACGAGGTCAAGCACCTGTGAGCGCGGCGGTCGACGCGACGGCGGCGCGCGCGACGTCCGCACCCGTGGCGGTCGACGCGCGGCTGGCCGACGCGCTGCTCCAGCTCGCCGACAGCCCGCTCGTGCTCGCGCAGCGGCTGTGCGAATGGATCGGCAAGGGGCCGGTGCTGGAGGAAGAGCTCGCGTCGACCAACGTCGGCCTCGACCTGCTGGGCCAGGCGCGGCTGTGGCTCGGTTACGCGGGTGAAGTCGAGGCGCGCACCGGCGCGCCGTCGCGCGACGAAGACGCGCTCGCCTTCCATCGCGACCAGCAGGAATTCCGCAACGTGCTGCTCGTCGAGCAGCCCAACGGCGACTACGCGATGACGCTCGCGCGCCAGTTCTGGTTCGACCATGCACACCGGCTGCTCCTCGACGCGCTGACCCGTTCACGCGACGAGCGGATTGCGGCCATCGCCGCCAAGTCGGTCAAGGAAGTCGCCTACCATGTCCAGCGCGTCGACGACTGGATCGTGCGCTTGGGCGACGGCACCGATGAATCGCATGCGCGGATGCAGCGCGCGCTCGACGCGCTGTGGCCTTACACCGGCGAGCTGTTCGTCGATCTGCCGGCAGATGCGGGCCTCGTGGCCGACGGCGTGCTGCCGGCGCGCGCGGCGCTGCGCGCACGCTGGCTGGCGGAGGTCGATGCGGTGCTGGCGACGGCGACGCTCACGCATCCGGACACGGCGTTCATGCACGCCGGCGGTCGCGAAGGCCGTCACACCGAGCACCTGGGCCACCTGCTCGCCGAGATGCAGTTCCTGCCGCGCGCCTATCCGGACGCGCGATGGTGAGCGCAGACACGCCCGAGGGCGACGCCTGGCAGCGCCTCGCCAGCGTGCCCGACCCGGAGATCCCGGTGGTGTCGATCGTCGAGCTGGGGATCGTCCGCGCGGTGGCGCGCGACGGGGCTGGCTGGCGCGTGACGCTGACGCCGACGTATTCCGGATGCCCGGCGATGGACATGATCGCGCGCGACGTGGAGCGCGTGCTCGGCACCGACGGCAACGTGCGCGTCGACACGGCGCTAGCCCCGGCGTGGAGCACGGACTGGATCGCGCCGGAAGCGCGCGAGCGGTTGCGCGGGTTCGGCATCGCGCCGCCGGCGGCCTGCGGCGCGCCGGGCGCCGCCGCCGTCGACGTCGCGGGCATCAGCCCTTTGCGTCGCGCGCGGCCCGCGTGCCCGCGCTGCGGGTCGGCGGCCACGTCGCTGGTGTCCCAGTTCGGTTCGACCGCCTGCAAGGCACACTACCGTTGCGACGCGTGCCGCGAGCCGTTCGACTATTTCAAGCCGCACTGAGCGGGCCACCCCGCATCCCTCGCCCCTCCATGCGCTTCCACCCGCTTGCGATTGCCCGTGTCGACCGCGAAACCCGCGACGCGGTGGCCATTACGTTCGCCGTCCCGCCGTCGCTCGCCGACGCGTTCCGCTGGGAGGCGGGCCAGCACCTGACGCTGCGCGCGGAGGTCGGCGGCGAGGACCTGCGGCGCTCGTATTCGATCTGCACGCCGCCGGACAGCGGCGCGTTGACGATCGCGATCAAGCGCGCGCCGGGTGGGCTGTTCTCCAATCATGCCAACGCGATGCTGAAGGCCGGCGATATCGTCGACGTCATGGCCCCGATGGGGCATTTCATGGCCGCGCCGGCCGAGAAGGCGGACGGGGCACCGGCGCGATATGTCGCGTTCGCGGCGGGAAGCGGCATCACGCCGATCGTCGCGATCGTCGCGGCGACGCTCGCGGCGGACCGGCGCGCAGAGTTCACGCTCGTCTACGGCAATCGCGCATCGTCGACGGTGATGTTCCGCGAGACGCTGGCGGCGCTGAAGGACCGTTACCTCGACCGCTTCAACCTGGTCCACGTGCTGTCGCGCGAAGCGCAGGACATCGAGCTGCTGCACGGGCGCATCGACCGCGCCAAGGCGGACGCGTTGCTCGACCACTGGGTGTCGCTCGACGGGGTCGATGCCGTCTACCTGTGCGGGCCGGAAGGCATGATGGACGCCGTGCACGAAGCACTCGCGGCGCGCGGCTATCCGGAAGCGCGGATCCGTGTCGAGCGATTTGCAGCCAGCATCCCGCGCCACAGGCACGTGCCGCGTCCGCTGCCCGAGGCCGGTGCCGCCGAGACCGCGGTCGATGCGGTCATCGACGGCAGCACGCGCTCGTTCACACTGAAGCGCGGCGAGGAGAACATCATCGACGCGGCGCTGCGCCAGGGTATCGAATTGCCGTACTCGTGCAAGGGCGGGGTGTGCTCGACGTGCCGCTGCAAGCTCGTCGACGGCGAAGTCGACATGGACGTGAACTACGCGCTCGAGGACTACGAGGTGGCGCGCGGCTACGTGCTCGCGTGCCAGAGTTATCCTGTCACCGCGCGGGTGGTCGTCGATTTTGATCAATAGGGTCCGACCCTATTTTTTACGCGCCTGCGCGACGCCGCTCCCAACGCCTTGTTTCTGCGGGACATTGAAGTTCCGCGCCGTTCTCAACTTGACATAATAAATAGGGTCGGACCGGAGGTTCACATGCCCCACCCGCTGTTCGAAAAGCATCGCGCGACGCTCGATCGCGCGCTGGCCGCCATCACCGAGCGCGGCTACTGGAGCGCCTACAGCGAGTCGCCGAGCCCGCGCGTATACGGCGAAGGCGCAGCCGAGGCCGGCAAGGCCGCCTTCGACGCGCTGCTCGGCAAGCCGTTCGCGCTCGAGCAGCCGGGAACGACCGGGACGACCGGCCACGAGCGCTCGCCCTACGGCTTCGACCTCGGCATCACGTACCCGAAGCAGGATCTCGACGTGATGTTCGCCGCGGTCGCGCGCGCCGCCGACGACTGGAAGCGTGCCGGACCCGAGGCATGGGCCGGCGTGTGCCTCGAGATCCTCGCGCGCCTCAACCAGCAGAGCTTCCTGATGGCGCATGCCGTCATGCACACGACGGGGCAGGCATTCATGATGGCGTTCCAAGCTGCCGGACCGCATGCGCAGGACCGCGGCCTCGAGGCGGTCGCCTACGCGTATGCCGAAATGCAGCGCGTCCCGCAGCGCGCGTACTGGGAAAAGCCGCAGGGCAAGAACCCGCCGCTCAGGATGGAAAAGGTGTTCCGCGTCGTCCCGCGCGGCATCGGCCTCGTGATCGGCTGCTGCACGTTCCCCACGTGGAACGGCTATCCCGGCCTGTTCGCGAGCCTCGCCACCGGCAACGCCATCGTCGTCAAGCCGCACCCCGGCGCCATCCTGCCGCTTGCCATTGCCGTGAAGACGGCGCGCGACGTGCTGCTGGAGGCGGGTTTCTCGCCCGACGTCGTGACGCTGGTCGCGCACGAGGCGAACGACGACACCGCGCGCACGCTCGCACTGCGCCCGGACGTCAAGCTGATCGACTTCACCGGCAGCCCCGCGCACGGCGACTGGCTCGAGCAGACCGCGCAGCAGGCGGTCGTGTTCACCGAGAAAGCGGGCGTCAACCAGGTGATCATCGACAGCACCGATGACCTGCCGGGCCTCGCGCGCAACCTCGCGTTCTCGCTGTCGCTGTACACCGGCCAGATGTGCACGGCGCCGCAGAACCTGTACGTGCCGGCCACGGGCATCGAGACCAACGAGGGACACAAGAGCTTCGACGAAGTCGCCGCGGCGATCACCGGTGCAGTGCAGAAGCTGCTCGGCGATCCCGCGCGCGCCGTCGAGATCCTGGGCGCCGTGCAGAACGCGGGTATCTGGAACCGCGTCGACGAGGCGCGTGCCGCGGGCGACGTGCTGCTCGATTCCGCGATCGTCGCCCATCCGCAGTTCCCCGCCGCGCGGATCCGCACGCCGCTGGTGCTGAAGTCGACGAGCGCGGCGCGGGACCGCTGGCTGACCGAGTGGTTCGGACCGATCTCGTTCATCGTCGCCACGCGCGACACGGCCGAAAGCCTTGCGATCGCCGCCGCCGCCGTCCACGATCGTGGCGCGCTGACGCTGTCCGTCTATTCGACCAGCGACGAGGTGCTCGCCGACGCGATCGCCGTGGCCGAGGACACGGGGGTCGCGCTGTCGATCAACCTGACCGGCGGCGTGTTCGTCAACCAGTCCGCCGCGTTCTCCGACTACCACGGTACGGGCGCCAATCCGGCTGCCAATGCGGCACTGACCGACAGTGCATTCGTCGCGAGCCGGTTCCGCGTCGTCCAGCACCGGCGCCACGTCACGGACTGAAGGATGACGACCGACACCCCGATCCTCTACGCGTACGCGGACGGCATCGCCCGCATCACGCTCAACCGGCCCGACCGGCTCAACAGCTTCACGGACGCGATGCACGCCGAACTGCGCGCGGCGCTCGCGCGCGTCGCCGCCGAGCCCGGCGCACGGGTGCTGCTGCTCACCGGCGCGGGCCGGGGCTTCTGCGCGGGCCAGGATCTCGCCGACCGCGCCGTCGCGCCGGGCGCGGAACCGGTCGACATCGGCGCGTCGATCGAGCGCAACTACATGCCGCTGGTGCTCGCGTTGCGCGCGTTGCCGCTGCCGGTCGTCTGCGCCGTCAACGGCGTCGCCGCCGGCGCGGGCGCCAACGTCGCGCTCGCGTGCGACCTCGTCATCGCGACGCGCTCGGCAGCGTTCATCCAGGCGTTCTGCAAGATCGGCCTGATCCCGGATGCGGGCGGTACGTCGTTCCTGGTCCGCCGTGTCGGCGCAGCGCGCGCGATGGGACTCGCGCTGCTCGGCGACAAGCTGTCCGCCGCCGACGCCGCCGCGTGGGGGCTCATCTGGCAATGCGTCGACGACGACGCCTTCACAGCCACCGTCGAGACGACGCTGGCACAACTGGCGACGGCGCCCACGCGGGGCCTCGCCGCGATCAAGCGCGCGCTGCAGGCCGCCGAGGACCAGCCGCTGGCCGCGCAATTGCTGCTCGAACGCGACCTGCAGCGCGAGCTGGGCCGCAGCGACGACTATCGCGAAGGCGTGACGGCGTTCATGGCCAAGCGCGCGCCGTCGTTCACCGGACGCTGACCGATGGCCGCGTTGCCACGTGACACCAGTGTTGCCGTGATTGGCGCCGGCGCGATGGGCGCCGGCATCGCGCAGGTCGCGGCGCTGGCCGGCCACCGGGTGCTCCTGTTCGACACGCGGATGGGCGCGGCGGACGATGCCCGCGACAAGCTCGTCTCGACGCTGGCGATGCTGCGCGACAAGGGCAAGCTCGACGCCACCGCGGCCGCGGCGGCCGGCGAGCGGATCGTCGCCGTGCATGCGTTGGGCGATTGCGTCAGCACCGGGCTGGTCGTGGAGGCGATCGTCGAGGACCTGGCCGCCAAGCGCAAGCTCATCGCGGAGCTCGACGTCATCGTCAGCGAGGCCACGATCCTCGCGACCAACACGTCGTCGCTGTCGATCACCGCACTGGCGGCCGGCAGCCGGCACCCGGCACGCGTTGTCGGCATGCACTTCTTCAATCCGGTGCCGCTGATGCCGCTGGTCGAGGTCGTGCGCGGGCTGGCGACCGCCGACGACGTCGCGACGACGGTGTTCGACACCGCGCGCGCCTGGGGCAAGACGCCGGTCTACGCGCGCTCGACGCCCGGCTTCATCGTCAACCGCTGCGCGCGACCGTTCTACGCGGAAGCGTTGCGCTTGCTCGGCGAGCGCGCGGTGGACCCGGCGACGCTGGACGCCGTGATGCGCGAGGCAGGCGGCTTCCGGATGGGCCCGTGCGAGTTGATGGACCTCGTCGGCCACGACGTGAATTTCGCCGTGACGTCCAGCGTCTACGCCGCGATGTTCGACGACCCGCGCTATCGACCTTCCGTGATCCAGCGCGAGATGGTCGCTGGCGGCCGGCTCGGCCGCAAGAGTGGGCAGGGGTTCTACCGCTATGGCGAGGGCGCCCCCGCGCCCGTGCCCGCGACGGAGGCCGCGGTCCCAGCGCCCGCGTCCGTCGCCGCGCATGGCGATCTGGGCCCCGCCGCTGCGCTCGCCGCGCGCATCGGCGCCGTCGCAGCGACGGAATCCACCCCGCCGTCAGGCCTGGGCGCGGCGGGCGCACTCGCGATCGGCGACGCGTGGCTCGTCATGGGGGACGGTCGCACCGCCACGGCGCGCGCGGCCGCGGCGGGCGTGCGCGACGTTGTCGTGTTCGACCTCGCACTCGACTACGCCACGTGCAGGCGGATCGCGGTCGCGCGTGCCGATACGTGCAGCGATGCCGGCTATGCAGCGGCCGTCGGCGCGCTGCAGGCCGGAGGCTTCGCCGTCTCGCGCCTCGACGACGTCGCGGGGCTCGCCGTCCTGCGGACCGTGGCGATGCTGGCCAACGAGGCCGCCGACGCGGCCGTCGAAGGGATCGCGACGGCGGCCGACATCGACATCGCGATGCAGAAGGGAGTCAATTACCCCCGCGGTCCGCTCGCGTGGGCGGACGCGCTGGGTGCGCGTTTCCTGTGCACGGTACTCGCCAATCTCGCGGCGCACTACGGCGAGGATCGCTACCGGCTGTCGCCGCTGATCGCGCGCCGGGCGCAGGCGGGGATGCCCCTCGTGGAGTCCCGATGACCGACGGGCATCAAGCTGCCGATCCGCAGGCGCTCGCCGAGCGCGTCGCCGACGCCATGTGGGCGCGCGATGCCGCGTCGCAGTACTTCGGCATGCGGATCGTCGCGATCGGCCCGGGAACGGCGACGCTGACGATGACCGTGCAACCGACGATGCTGAATGGCCACCAGACGTGCCATGGGGGGATGATCTTCACGCTGGCCGACAGCGCGTTCGCCTTCGCGTGCAACAGCCAGAACCACGTGACGGTGGCCGCAGGCTGCAGCATCGAGTTCCTTGCGCCAGCGCGCGAAGGCGACGTGCTGACGGCGCACGCGGCGGAGCAGGGCGCGTCGGGACGCACCGGCGTGTACGACATCGTCGTCACCAATCAGGAGGGACGGAAGGTCGCGCTGTTCCGCGGCAAGAGCCATCGGCTTGCGGGGCATGTCGTCGAGGCGTAGTAACGCGTCGCGTGGCTGTGCCTTGCGTTGCCGCGTCCGCCGGAGGACAGGGGATGTCC
>JAFEDG010000166.1 GCA_018241745.1 Pseudomonadota bacterium | reverse complement strand
CCACCGTCGTCAGGTACGTGCCCGAGCAATCGGACCCGGACAACGACCAGTACGTGTTCGCATACACGATGAAGGTGACCAACGCGGGCTCGCTCCCCGCGAAGATCATCGGCCGCCGCTGGACGATCACCGACGCGCATCAGCGCGTGCAGGAAGTGAAGGGCCTGGGCGTCGTGGGCCAGCAGCCGTTGCTGCAGCCGGGCGAGACGTTCGAGTACACGTCGGGCACGAGCCTGCCCACCCAGGTGGGTACGATGCGGGGCGCGTACCAGATGATTGCCGAGGACGGCCACGCGTTCGACGCCGAGATCCCGCAGTTCACGCTGTCGGTGCCGCGCACGCTGCACTGACCGCCGCGCGGCTCACGGTTGGCCGTCGTGCGTGTCGTCGCGGCCCGGCTTGTGCCGCGAACGCAGCGTCCACGCGATGAGTCCCAACGCAATGCCCAGCGCCGCGCCGGCTTCGATGAAGAACCACAACATGACTGTGCTCCGTCGCGTAACGCTGATCGCATCCCTCGCGCTGGCCGCGTGCGCGACACCCCCGGTACCGCCCGCGCCGACGCCTCCGCCCAGGCCGGCGCCCGCGCCTGCCGCGCAACCGGTGCGCGCCGTTTACCTGCCGGCGACGTTCGACGATCTGCCGGGCTGGCGCGACGATGCCGTCGACCACGCATGGCTCGCGTTTCGCGCCGGTTGCCGCGCGCTGCTCGCCAACCCGGCGACGGCCGCCACGTGGCAGCGTCCCTGCACCGACGCCGCCACCGCGACGGTGGACAGTCCCGCCGCCGCGCGCGCGTTCTTCGAGGCGCATTTTAGCGTCTGGCGCGTCACCGGCAGCGATGGCCGCGACACCGGCATCGTCACCGGCTATTACGAACCGCTGCTGAAAGGCTCGCGCACGCCGACACCCGCGTTCCGGCATCCGCTGTACGCGCCGCCCGACGACCTGCTCACCGTCGACCTCGCGTCGCTGTACCCCGAGCTCGCCGGCAAGCGCGTGCGCGGCCGCGTCGACGGCAAGAAGGTCGTCCCGTACTGGACGCGCGCCGAGATCGATGCCGGCATGGCGCCGCTCGCGGGCAAGGCGCTTCTCTACGTCGACGATCCGGTCGACGCATTCTTCCTCGAGATCCAGGGTTCGGGGCGCGTGCAGCTGCCCGACGGCACCGTGCAGCGCGTCGGCTATGCGGACCAGAACGGCCAGCCGTTCCGCTCGGTGGCGCGCGTGCTGATCGACCGCGGCGAGCTGACGGCGGACAAGGCGTCGATGCAGGCGATACGTGCGTGGGGCCGCGCGCATCCCGACGAACTCCCCGCGCTGCTTGCCGAAAATCCGAGCTACGTGTTCTTCCGCGACGTGCCGCCGCCGGCGCCCGGCTCGCTCGACGCGAAGATCGACGGCCCGTTCGGGACGCTGGGCGTGCCGCTTGCCGCGCGGCGCACGATCGCCGTCGACGCGCGCAACGTGCCGCTCGGCGCACCGGTGTTCATCGACACGACGCGGCCGTTGTCGGATGAACCCCTGCAACGCCTCGTGCTGGCGCAGGACACCGGCGGCGCGATCCGCGGCCCGGTCCGCGCCGACTTCTTCTGGGGCTTCGGTCCCGACGCGGCGCGCGACGCCGGGCGCATGAAGCAGGATGTGCGGATGTGGGTGCTGTGGCCGGCGGACGCCGGCGTACCCGCCGTCGCGACACCGGGCACCTGACGGCGCGCCCGCGCGGCTAGCCGCCGCGCAATTCGCGTGCGCGCTCGGTGGCCTGCGTGAGCTGGTCCGGTGTCATCTGCGCTGCGAGGTCCCGCAAGCGCTCGTTGTTGCCGGCCGACGCGGCCGGCATCGTCGCTGCGAGCCACGCATAGCCTTCGACGATGTCCTTCGGGAACAGCGTACCTTCGGCATACAGGTTGCCCATCGTGGCCATCGCCTCGCGCACGCCGTCCGCCGCGGCCGCGGCCGTGTAGTCGCGCGCGGCCGCCTCGGCGCGCACGAGTTCTTCCGGGTTGTGGAGCATCCACTCGGGGTCCCGCCGCAACATCCCGAGCAATTCCTGCGCGTAGTACGTGCGCGCCACCGGGTCCCCGCCCGCTGCGGCGAGGTCCAGCCACCGCAGGCGGTCGTCGACCGTCGGCGCTTCGTAGCCGTTGCAATCGCGCGCCAGCGCGTCCGCTGCCGCCTTGTTCTCGTTCGCGATGGCCCGCAGCCGCAAGTCGCGCGCGGGCTGATCCGTCGGCAGGTCGTGCATCGGGCGTGCCGACTGCGCGAGTGCGTCGCTGTAGCTCCAGCAACGTGACAGCGCGCCGTACGCGGCAAAGGCCGCGCTGCTGTCGCCGGCTTTGGCGCGGTCGCGCGCGGCGGCCATCAGGTCGCCGGCGTTGCCGCGCGCAAGCGGCGGCAGCGGCACGCTATGCATCACGGCCGGCGTCGCGACATGGCCGCCCGCAGCGACGGCGCCGCCCGCGGGGGCGGCAGGCGCCGCTGGCGCCGGCGCGGAAGCGGGCGTGGCTGCGGCCGTCGTCTCCGGCGCACTGGGCGTGCGCTGCCACCACCACGCGGCGATCGCGATCGCGACGATGAATGCGATGGTCCAGGTGCGGGACTTCATCGCGACGCGCAGCGCGGCGGCGTCAGGGCGCCGCCAGCACCTCTTCGGCCTGGTGGTCGGCGTGATACGACGAGCGCACCATCGCGCCAACGGCCGCGTGGCGAAAGCCCATCGCATACGCCTCGCGCTCGAACATCGCGAACGCGTCGGGGTGCACGTAGCGCGTGACCGGCAGGTGGCCGCGCGTCGGCTGCAGGTATTGACCGATCGTCAGCATGTCGATGCGGTGCGCGCGCATGTCGCGCATCACGGCGAGGATCTCGTCGTCGGTCTCGCCGAGGCCCACCATCAGGCCCGACTTGGTGGGCACGTCGGGGAAGCGCTGCTTGAAGTCGCGCAGCAGCCGCAGCGAATGCGCGTAGTCGGAGCCCGGGCGCGCTTCCTTGTACAGGCGGGGCACCGTCTCGAGGTTGTGGTTCATCACGTCGGGCGGCGCGGCCGTGAGGATGTCCAGCGCGCGGTCGAGACGGCCGCGGAAATCCGGCACCAGCACCTCGATCTGCGTGGCGGGCGAGCGTTCGCGCACGGCGCGGATGCAGTCGACGAAATGCTGCGCGCCGCCGTCACGCAGGTCGTCGCGGTCGACGCTCGTGATGACGACGTACTTGAGCTTCAGCGCCGCGATCGTGTCGGCAAGGTTGACGGGCTCCTGCGCGTCGAGCGGCAGCGGCCGGCCATGGCCCACGTCGCAGAACGGGCAGCGGCGCGTGCAGATGTCGCCCATGATCATGAACGTGGCCGTGCCCTTGCCGAAGCACTCGCCAATGTTGGGGCACGACGCTTCCTCGCATACCGTGTGCAGGTTGCGCTCGCGCAGGATCTTCTTGATCTCGTAGAAACGCGGCGACGACGACGCGCGCACGCGGATCCACTCGGGCTTGCGCAGCGGTTCCGCAGCGACGACCTTGATGGGGATGCGCGCCGTCTTGGCGCCGCCCTTGTGCTTGACGCCGGCGGCGTTGGAAGGCGGCGTGGTGGTGTCGGTCATCGGTGCGTTTCCAGAGGCTGGCCTGCGCGGTCATGGCTGCCACGTGCCGTGAGTGCCTGCGCGAGATGCGGCGCGAAGCGCATGCCCGCGGTGGCCATGTCGAGCGTCACGCCAAGGCTTGCGAGGTCCGTCACCGCAAGGCCCGGGTAGCCGCACGGGTCGATGTCCCGGAACGGCGCCAGGTCCATCGCGACATTGATCGCGACGCCGTGATACGTGGCGCCATGCCGGATCTTGAGGCCCAGCGCCGCGATCTTGGCCCGCGTGCCCGCGTGCACGACGTAGACACCGGGGGCTTCGACATCGCCGCTTGCCGCAACGTTCAATGTCGCGAACCAGTCTATCACGCCGGTCTCGATGGCCCGGATGGCGTCCCGGACCGAGAGCCTCCAGCGACGCAGGTCCAGCAGCACGTACGCCACGAGCTGGCCGGGCCCGTGGTAGGTCACCTGGCCACCGCGATCCACCTTCACCGCGGGAATGCCGTTGTCACGCAACAGGTGCTGGCGGCGGCCCGCGAGGCCCAGCGTGTAGACGGGGGGATGCTCGGTGAGCCAGATCTCGTCGCCGGTTGTCGCGGTGCGCGCATCGGTGAACGCCTGCATCGCGCGCCACGTGGCCTCGTAGTCGGTGCGCCCGAGCGCACGGACGGTGATCGCGGCGGCGCTCATCGGCGTGCCTTGCGACCGCCGCCCCTGCGCGCTGCGCGCGGGGGCGGCGTCTCCCAGTCCGCGGCGGCGAACTCGAATGCCTCGCGGCGCGCGACGTGCGTACGCTGCCACACGACGCGTTCGCGGAACACGGACAGCTGCCACGTCTGCTGGTCGAGCGGCTCCGGCCGCGCGATCGCCTCCGGCACGAGCACCGCGCCGCAGCCGGCGTGCAGCGGATCGCGCACCGACTCGTAGCGGATGAGCCCCACAGGCGCGGCGCGCGCGGCACGTGCGAAGGCCTGGCACGGCCCGTAGGCCGACGGATGGGTCCAGCGCGCGCGATCGCGGACGAACGGACGCTCGCGCAGGTCGACGCCACGCGTCGCGACGCGCAGCTTGAACACCGTCTGCGCCTTCTGCGGCATCGCGTCGAGCGTGGGCGAGTCCGCGAGGTGCCGCCAGCGCCAGTAGCCCAGCTCCGCGCACGCGGTGCGCACTTCGTCCGCGCCGTACAACACGCCGGGATCGACGGCGGCGCGAAAGCGCGAGCCGCCCGGAGGCGGTGGATAGCGGAACGGCGTCGCGAGCAGGTAGCCGAGCTTGCGCGCGGCAGGCGGTACCGGCGGCTTCACCTCGTCGATCAGGCGTTCCAGGACGAGCTGCTCGGCCAGCGAGTCGACGAGCGCCATCGTCGACGCCTCGTGCTGCGCCTCGACAGCACGCCACAGGTCGACGCGCAGCGCGCGTGCGCTAGAGGCGACCGCGCGCGGCGTCCAGGTAGTTGACGGCACGGACGAGTCCTTCGACGGACACGATCAGGTCGACCGGGCGCGCGCCCAGCGCAAGGTTGGGCGCGGCGAGCCACGCATGCGCGCGCTCGTCGTGGCCCCACAGCGCGTCGAGCGCGCGGTAGAAGCGGACGAAGAGCCGCGCGAGCTCCCACTCCTTGCTGCGCGCGGGGTCGAGCACGTAGCGGCCGGCGAACAGCCGCGACGCCGTGGCCTCCGAGATGCCCACCGTCGCCGCGACCTGGCGCTGCGTGAGGCCCAGCAACCGTGCCGCGCGGACGACCGCGCGCGACAGCACGGCGGCGGCATCCGGTTCGGCGACGGACGGAGCGGCGAGTTCCATGGAGGCCCGTATTGCTCAGGAAAGCGCTACGGCTCGACCTTGCTGCAGAAAGCGCGAGGCGTCAAGCCCCCCCCGGTCACAGCACGATGCTGACGAGCGGGTGCGACGTGAGCTCGCGGTACAACGCGTCCAGCTGCTCGCGCGAGGTGGCGTTGACGGTGGCCGTGACGGACAGGTAGTTGCCCTCGCGCGACGCGCGCATCTCCAGCGTGGCGGCGTCGAAGTCCGGCGCGTGGCGCAGCACGACATCGACGATGGCCTGCGCGAACCCGTCGGCGCGCTTGCCCATCACCTTGATGGGGAAACTCGTCGGGAACTCGAGCAGCGACTCGGTCATCGGGCGGTCTTGCAGGGTGGCGGCGGCAGTAGTCATGCCCCCCATATGCGGACGATGCGCGCCGCAGGCAAGCCCGTCAAGCCGCGCGCGGCCCGTACATGTAGTCGCGGGTAAGGGGATGCGGCAGCGAACCGTCGGGCAGCGGCTTGCCCGCCAGGAACTGCCACAGCGACATCCAGCCGCGGTCGAAGGCGTGCGCGGAACCGGCCATGTAGATCCGCCAGACTCGGTAGCGCTCCTCGCCGACTTCCTTGCGCGCGAGATCCGCGTGTGCCTCGAGCCGCTCGGTCCACGCCCACAGCGTCCTGGCGTAGTGCTCGCGCAACGCCTCGGCGTCGACGACCTCGAGGCCTTCCTGCGCCATCGCGCCCATCACGGTCGCCGCATGCGCGAGCTCGCCGCCCGGAAACACGTACTCGTCGATGAACTCGCCGATGCCGCTGCCCAGGCCACGCAGGCCCTGCGCGTTGTGCGTGATGCCGTGGTTAAGCACGAAGCCGCCCGGCTTGAGCAGGCGGTAGATCTTGCCGAAATAGCGCGGGAAGCGCGACACGCCGACGTGCTCGAACATGCCGACGCTGGAGATCTTGTCGAACAGCGCGTCCTCGGGCAGCTTCTCGTAGTCGAGCAACTGCACGCGCACGCGGCCCTCGAGCCCGCGCGCCTTGATCTGCTCGGACACGTGCGCGAACTGGTTCTCCGACAGCGTGATGCCCGTCACGTCGACGCCGTAGTTCTCCGCGGCCCAGAAGACGAGGCCGCCCCAGCCGCAGCCGATGTCGAGCAGGCGCTCGCCAGGCGCGAGCCGCAGCTTGCGGCAGATGTGGTCGAGCTTCTGCGCCTGCGCCATGTCGAGCGTGTCGTCGGCACGCTTGAAGTAGGCGCAGGAATAGACCATCCGTTCGTCCAGCCACATCCGGTAGAACGCGTTGCTGACGTCGTAGTGGTGCGCGATGTTGGCCTTGTTGCCCCGCAGCTGGCGCTTCCAGTGGCGCAGCCGCGAACCCAGCGAGCGGCGCGCGTGCTCCACGTGGCCGACCATCGACTCCGCGATCCCCAGCACGGGCTTCGCGGCGCCGGTGAAGTCGACGTCGTTCTTCACATAGGCGCGCGCGAGGACGCCCATCTCCGGCGTGGCGAGCGCGCGCAGCCCCGAGAGGTTGCGTGCGAACACGTCGACGCTCGGCTGCGACGACAGCGACACGCGTGCACCGTCGGGCAACACGAGCGCGATCGGGATGTCGCGACCTTGGTAGCGATTGGCGATGAGCTTCTGCAGGGCTTCCGACATGGCTGGCGCCCGGAGGGGCTGGAGGAGTGACGACCGTTGCGGACGACGGCGATTTTACCCCGGGTCATCCGGCACCGCGATTCCTGCGTACAACGCGTATGCCCGGCCGCAGATCACGCTCCGCCACGATCCCGCAGGACGCGGCGCGCCGCCGGCGCGGCGTGCTGGCGCTCGCGGCGAGCGGCCTCGCCGCCGCCGCGCTCGCCGGTGCTGCGCTCCGGCCACGCACGCTGGTCCGGTGGCTCACGCCGACTCGCCACCTGATCCGCGACGACGACATCGCGTACGGCGCGGCGCCGCGCCAGCGCCTCGACGTCTACCGGCCGCGGGGCGGCGGGCCACCGCGCCCGACCGTCGTGTTCCTGTACGGGGGCAGCTGGCAGAGCGGCGCGCGCGAGCTCTATGCGTTCGTCGGCGAGGCATTCGCGTCGCGCGGGCACGTGACGGTGATTCCGGACTACCGGCTGTGGCCGGACGTCGGGATCCCGGGCATGGTCGGCGACGCCGCCGCGGCGGTCGCGTGGGCGCGGCGCCATGCCGGCGCGCTGGGCGGCGACGCATCGCGCATCATCGTCGCGGGCCATTCGGCGGGCGCGCATCTCGCGGCCATGGTGGCGCTGGACGCACGCGCGCTGGCCGCCACGGACGCGCCCGGCGCCGTCGCCGCGATGATCGGGCTTGCCGGTCCCTACGATTTCCTGCCGGTGACGGATCCGACGCTGCAGCGGCTGTTCGGCGCGGACCCGGCGACGCAACCGATCCATTACGTCCGCGCCGACGCGCCCCCGCTGTGGCTCGCGCACGGCACCGCCGATACGACGGTGGCGCCCGGCAACAGCGAGCGCCTCGCCGCGCGGGCGCAAGCGGCCGGCGGGCGCGCCACGCTTCGCCTCTATCCGGGCGTCGGCCACGTCGGCCTCGTGTTGCGCCTTGCGGCGCTGCTGCGGCCGACGAACGGCTTGCTCGACGACATCGAGGCATTCATCGCGACGCTGCCGGAGGCGGCGTCGCGGGTGCCGGCGCATCCGGCGCTTTGACAGCGGCGCGCGGCCCTTCTACCATCCGCGCGCAGCCGCTCCCCGTGACGGGCGCCGCCCGGCTCCCCCGAACCCTCGCCTTGTCCCACGCCCCGATCGTCGACGAACACGCCTTGCGCGACGCGCTGGCACAGTTCGCGACGGGTGTCACGATCATCGCCGCGCACGCAGGCGAGGGCCGCTACGTCGGCTTCACCGCGAACTCGTTCAACAGCGTGTCGCTGTCGCCCCCGCTCGTGCTGTGGAGCCTCGCGCGCCGGTCGCGCTCGCTGGCGGCGTTCGAGGCCGCGGAGCGCTACGTCGTCAACATCCTCGCGCTCGACCAGGTGGAACTCGCGCGCCGCTTCTCGCGCCCGCACGCCGATCGCTTCGCCGACGTCGATTTCACGCTGGGCGAAGCCGATGCGCCGCGGATCGCCGGCTGCGTCGCGTGGCTCGAATGCCGCCACCACAGCCGGATGGTCGCGGGCGACCACGTCGTGTTCATCGGCGAGGTGACGCGGTGCACGCGCGGCGACGGCCACGGCCTCGTGTTCGCCGGGCATCGCTACGGGCGTGCCGCCCCGCTCGATTGAGACGGGGCAGGCCCCGGTTCCGGCTAATGCGGCTTCGTGGCCTGGAACGCCGCGTAGACCTTGCGGAAGACGGGACCGGGCATGCCGGCGCCGAACGGCTTGCCATCGACGGTCGTGATCGCGAGCACTTCCTTCGTCGACGACGACAGCCACAGCTCGTCGGCGGCCATCGCCTCGGCGCGCGTCACCGGGCGCACGACGAGCGGCACGCCGGCCGCGCGGGTCACCTCGAGCGTCGCGTCGTACGTAATGCCGGGCAGGATCAGGTGGTCCTTCGGCGGCGCGACGACGGTGCCGTCGATGACCGCCAGCACGTTGGACGCGGACGCCTCGGTGAGGTAGCCGTCGCGGAACATCACCGTCTCCACCGCGTTGGCCTCGACGGCGAGCTGGCGCATCAGCACGTTGCCCAGCAGCGACGTCGTCTTCAGGTCGCAGCGGTGCCAGCGGTTGTCCTCGGCGGTCACGACGGCGACACCGCGCTCGACCTGCCCCTGCGACGGCAGCACCAGCGGGTTGCTCATCATGAACACCGTCGGTTCCACGCCTTTCGGGAACGCGTGGTCGCGCTTCGCGACACCTCGCGTGACCTGGAAGTAGACCGCCTGGTCGGCGAACGGCTGCCGCGCGATCAGTTCGGTGATCGTCGTCATCCACTGCGCGTCGGTCATCGGGTGCGCCATGCCGACGCCGTCCAGGCTGCGCGCGAGCCGCGCGAGGTGCTGCGCCATCCGGAACGGCTGGCGCTGGTAGACGGGCACGACCTCGTAGACGCCGTCACCATAGATGAAGCCGCGGTCGAGCACGGAGATCCTGGCGTCGGCGAGCGGCACGAACGCGCCGTTGAGGTAGACGATCGGTGACGTTTCGGTCATGGCAGCGGGCAACGGGGAGTGAAGGGTGCCGCGTCAGGGCGCGCGGCGGAACTTGAGGCGCAGCGCATCCCACCAGCGGCCGGCAAAGCCGGCCTCGGGGACGTCTGCGAGCGCGATCAGCGGGAACTGCGCGATCGTCGTATCGTCGAGCCGCACGGCGACGCTGCCGACGGGCTGGCCGCTCTTGATCGGCGCGAGCAGCGGCTCGTCGGCGTGCAGCGTGAGCTTCAGGTCCGCCGCGCGGCCCTTGGGCAGCGTCACGTAGCGGTCCGCGAGGAAGCCGACGTTCAACGCGTCAGCGGTGCCTTTCCACACGCGCACCGACGCGATCGGCTTGCCGGCCTGGTACAGCGCGACGGTGTCGAACGACTGGAAACCCCAGTCGAGCAGGCGCCGCGCCTCGGCGGCGCGCGCGTTGTCCGACGCGGCGCCGAGCACGACGGCGAGCAGCCGCCGCTCGCCGCGCTTGGCGGACGCGACCAGGCAGAAGCCCGCCTCGTCGGTGTGGCCGGTCTTCATGCCGTCGACGTCGGGATCGGACCACAGCAGCCGGTTGCGGTTGGGCTGCGTGATGTTGTTGTAGCGGAATTCCTTCTGCGAATAGAGCGGGTAGTACTCCGGGTAGTCGCGGATGATCGCCGTCGCGAGCTTCGCGAGGTCCGCCGCCGTCGACCAGTGCTGCGGGTCCGGCAGGCCGGTGGGGTTGGCGAAGTGCGTCGCCGCCAGCCCCAGCCGTGCCGCTTCCGTGTTCATCTTCGCGACGAAGGCCTCGACGCTACCGGACGTGAGTTCCGCCAGCGCGATCGCCGCGTCGTTGCCCGACTGCACGATGAGCCCGCGCATCAGCTCGTCGACGCTGACGGCGCGCCGCGGCTCGATGAACATCCGCGACCCGGTCGTCTTCCACGCGCGCGTCGACACGTTGACCATCTGCGACGGCGTGAACTGCTTCTGCCGCAGCGCCTCGAACACGAGGTACGCGGTCATCAGTTTGGTCAGCGACGCGGGTTCGACGCGGTCGTCGGCATGGGCCGACGCGAGCGTCTGCCCGCTCGTCACGTCGACGAGCAGCCACGCGCGTGCCGCGAGGTCGGGCGGCGGCGGCAGCGACGCGGCGCCCGCGGTGGCCGTGACGAAGCAGGTGAACGCAACGGCGGCGACCCGGCGGAGGACGCGCGACAACGAGGGGGGAAGCAGACTGCGGATGAACATCGGCGGCACCGCCACTGCGGCAGGACGACAGCGAAGGCGGATTATAGGCTGCGCGCGACCGCGGCCCCTGCTCAATGCGTCAACGCGAAGTCCACGGCGGGCTTCCGCTGCGCGATCGCGTCGGCGAGCAGCCGGCCCGAGCCGCACGCCATCGTCCAGCCGAGCGTGCCGTGGCCGGTGTTGAGCCACAGGTTGCGATAGCGCGTCGGCCCGATCAACGGCACGTTCGACGGCGTCGCGGGCCGCAGGCCCGTCCAGTAGCGCGCGGTCGCCGCGTCGCCGGCATCCGGGAAGAGCTCGAACGTGCGCTTCAGCAGCGCCTCGCAGCGCACCGCGTTGAGCGACGTGTCGTAGCCCGAGAGCTCCGCGGTGCCTGCGACGCGCAGCCGGTTGCCGAGCCGCGTCAGCACGATCTTCCACGCGAGATCCGTCAGCGACACGGACGGCGCGCCCTGGTGCGCGCCGACGTCCAGCGTCATCGAGTAACCCTTGGCGGGATAGACGAGGCAAGGCACGCCGACCGGCTTCAGCAGGAACGGGCTGTAGCTGCCCAGCGCGACGACGATCGCGTCTGCCGCGAGGACGTCGCGGCGGCCTTCCGCATCGGTCACGTGCACGCCCTCGATGCGATCGCCTGCCGCCGCGAGCCTGTCGATCGTCGTCGACCAGCGGAACGCGACGCCGCGCGCAGCCGCAAGGCGCGCGAGCTCGACGGTGAACAGGTGCGCGTCGCCGGACTCGTCGGTGGCCGTGAAGATGCCGCCGGCGAGCTGGTCCTTGCACGCGGCGAGTGCCGGCTCGATCGCGACACATTCGTCGGGCGTGCGCACGGCGCGGTCGCAACCGTACTCGCGCATCAGCACCGACGAGCGCACGCCCTGCTCGAACTCGTCCGGGTCCGTGTAGAAGCACAGGATGCCGCGCGTCAGCTCGTCGTAGTGCAGGCCCGTCTCCGCGCGCAGCGATTTGAGGCAGTCGCGCGAGTACAGCGCGAGGTTGAGGCACTGGATCGTGTTGTGCCGCGTGCGCGACGGCAGGCACTCGAGCAGGAACTGGAGGCCCCAGCGCCATTGACGCGGGTCCGCGCGCAGGCGGAACAACAGCGGCGCGTCGTCGCGCCACAGCCACTTCAGGATCTTGAACGGCGCTTCCGGGTTGGCCCACGGCTCGGCATACGACGCCGAGATCTGCCCGCCGTTGGCGAACGACGTCTCGAGCCCCGCGCCAGGCTCGCGGTCGACGAGCGTGACGGCGTGGCCGTCGGCCGCGAGGTACCACGCAGTCGCCACGCCGACGACGCCGCCGCCGAGCACGAGGACGCGCATCAGCCGGCGTCCGTCACCGGGATGCAGCTGCAGAACAGGTTGCGGTCGCCGTAGACGTTGTCGACCCGTGCCACCGGCGACCAATACTTGCTTGCCGGATCGACGCCCGGCGGAAACGCGGCGTGCTCGCGCGGATACGCGTGCGTCCACTCGCCTGCCGTGACGCGCACCGCCGTGTGGGGCGCGTGCTTCAGCGCGTTGTCGACGCGGTCCGCGCGGCCTTCCTCGATCGCGCGGATCTCCGCGCGGATCGCGATCATCGCGGCGATGAAGCGGTCGAGCTCCGCCAGCGGCTCGCTCTCGGTCGGCTCGACCATCAGCGTGGCCGGCACCGGGAAGCTCATCGTCGGCGCGTGGAACCCGTAGTCGATCAGCCGCTTCGCGACGTCCTCCGCCTCGATCCCGGCCGCGGCCTTCAGCGGGCGCAGGTCGAGGATGCATTCGTGCGCGACAAGGCCGCGCGGCCCCGTGTACAGCACCGGGTAGTGCGGCGCGAGGCGCTTCGCGATGTAGTTGGCGGCAAGGATCGCGGACGCCGTCGCGGCGGTCAGGCCGTCGCGTCCCATCATCGTGACGTACATCCACGCGATCGGCAGGATCGACGCGCTGCCGTACGGGGCCGCGCTGACGGGGCCGATGCTGTCGGTGCCCGGGGCCGCCGCCGCCGCGCGGTCCGCCGGACCCGGCTTCGCGACCCGCAGGTAGCGATGGCCGGGCAGGAACGGCGCGAGATGCGCGCGGCACGCGACCGGGCCGACGCCCGGGCCGCCGCCGCCGTGCGGGATGCAGAACGTCTTGTGCAGGTTGAGGTGCGACACGTCGGCGCCGAACTGGCCGGGCGCCGCGAGTCCCACCATCGCGTTGAGGTTGGCGCCGTCGACGTACACCTGGCCGCCGTGGCGATGCACGATGTCACAGATCTCGACGATGCCGGTCTCGAACACGCCGTGCGTCGACGGGTACGTGACCATGATCGCCGCCAGCGACGCCGCGTGCTGCGCCGCCTTGGCGGAAAGGTCGCCGAGATCGACGTTGCCGTCGGCATCGCACCCGACGACGACGACGCGCATGCCGGCCATCTGCGCCGACGCGGGATTGGTGCCGTGCGCCGACGCCGGGATCAGGCATACGTCGCGGTGCGCGTCACCGCGCGCACGGTGGTACTTCGCGATCATCAGCAGGCCCGCGAACTCGCCCTGCGAGCCTGCGTTGGGCTGCAGCGACACGGCGTCGTAGCCGGTGGCCGCGCACAGCATCCGCGCGAGCTCGTCGACGAGCTCGCGATAGCCGCCGGCCTGCTCGGGGGGGGCGAACGGGTGCAGGTGCGCGAACGCGGGCCACGTCACGGGGATCATCTCGGCCGTCGCGTTGAGCTTCATCGTGCACGAGCCCAGCGGGATCATCGAGCGGTCGAGCGCCAGGGCGCGATCCGCGAGCCGGCGCAGGTAGCGCAGCATCTCGGTCTCCGAGCGATGCGCGTGGAACACCGGATGCGTGAGGAACGCCGACGTGCGCACGAGCGCCGCTGGCAGCGCGTCAGGCGTCGCGGCATCGAGGTGCTCGACGGAGAACGGCGCGTCGTCGCCCTTCATCACCTGCCAGATGCGCGCGACGTCGGCGCGCGTCGTCGTCTCGTCCAGCGACAGGCCCACGTGCTCGCCATCGATCACGCGGAAGTTCATGCCGGCGGCACGCGCGTCCTCGTGGATGCGCGCCGTGGCGGTGCCGGTGCGCACGACCAGCGTGTCGAAGAAGGCGGTCGTCGGCACGTCGCAGCCGAGCTTGACGAGGCCCGCGCGCAGGATCGCCGTCAGCCGGTGCACGCGTCGCGCGATGCGCTGCAGCCCTTCGGGGCCGTGGTAGACCGCATACATCGACGCGATGACAGCCAGCAGCACCTGCGCCGTGCAGATGTTGGACGTCGCCTTCTCGCGACGGATGTGCTGCTCGCGCGTCTGCAGCGCGAGGCGGTAGGCCGGCGCGCCGTCGGCGTCGACGGTGACGCCGACGAGCCGGCCGGGCAGCGCGCGCTTGTGCGCGTCGCGCGTCGCGAGGAAGCCGGCGTGCGGACCGCCATAGCCCATCGGCACGCCGAAGCGCTGCGTCGAGCCGACGACCGCATCCGCGCCCCACTCGCCGGGCGGCGCGAGCAGCGTCAGCGCGAGGATGTCGGCCGCGACGATCACGAGGCCGCCGGCCGCGTGCACGCGCGCGACGATGTCGCGGTAGTCGACGACGTCGCCGTTGGCGCCCGGATACTGGAGCAGCACGGCGAACGCACCGGCAGCGGGCGCCTTGGACGCGGCACCGACGACGACGTCGATGCCCAGTGGCGCCGCACGCACGCGCAGCACGTCGAGCGTCTGCGCGAACACGTCGTCGGCGACGAACAGCGTGCGGCTCGAAGACGACGTCGCGCGCAACGCGAGCGCCATCGCTTCCGCGGCGGCCGTGCCTTCGTCCAGCATCGACGCGTTGGCGATGTCCATGCCGGCCAAGTCGCAGACCATCGTCTGGAAGTTGACGAGCGCCTCGAGGCGCCCTTGCGAGATCTCCGGCTGGTACGGCGTATACGCCGTGTACCAGGCCGGATTCTCGAGGATGTTGCGCAGGATGACGCCCGGCGTGTGCGTGCCGTAATAGCCCTGGCCGATGCACGACGTCAGCACGTGGTTGCGCGCGGCGAGCGTCGCGAGCTTCGCGAGCGCCTCGGTCTCCGACAGCGCGGCCGGCAGCGGCATCGGCGCCTTGCGGCGGATCGCCGCCGGCACGACAGCGTCGACCAGCGCGTCGCGCGTCGCATAGCCCAGCACGTCGAGCATCGTCTGCTGGTCGGCCGCCGACGTGCCGATGTGGCGCGCGACGAACGCGTCGTGCGCCTCCAGCGCGGCGAGCGGCACGCGCGGCGTCCCGGCCGCGCGCGGCGCGGCCTCCGCGTCGGCGTGCCGCGCGTCCCGGGCAGCGAGCACATCCATCGTCACGCCTCCGCGATCACCGATTCGTAGCCGCGCGCGTCGAGCAACGACGCGACGGCCGCCGGGTCCGCCGGCTGCAGCTTGTACAGCCACGCGGCGAACGCGTCCTTGTTGACGTCTTCCGGCGTGGCCGTGAGTGCTTCGTTGACGGCGACGACGGTGCCCGCGACCGGCGCGTAGACGTCGCTCGCGGCCTTCACCGACTCGACGACGGCGCAGGCCTCGCCGGCGGCGAGCGTGCGCCCGACCTTCGGCAGCTCGACGAACACGAGGTCACCCAGCGCCGCCTGCGCATGGTCGGTGATGCCGATGGTGACAGTGCCGTCGGCTTCGTTGCGCACCCATTCGTGACTGGACGTGTAACGCAGGTTGGCGGGGATGTTCATCATGCCTCCTCGTGGAATGGCGTGGGTTCGGGGACTTCGTTGTGGGGGTGCTGGGCGTTTCGCGGGCACCGCGTTCAGGCGACGAGTACCTTGCCATTGCGCACGAACGGCGGCTTGACGACGCGCGCCGCGTGCGCGCTGTCGCGGATCATCACTTCGACCTGGTCGCCGGGCGCGACACCGAGCGGCACGCGCGCAAGCGCGATCGACGCGCGCAGCGTGGGCGAGTACGTGCCGCTGGTGATCTCGCCGTCGCCGTGCGCCGTGTGCACGACCTGGTGCGCGCGCAGCACGCCGCGGCCGCCTGTGAGCACGAGGCCGACCAGTGCGCGTTGCGCGGGCTGCGCGGCGAGCGCGGCCTTGCCGACGAAATCCCGCGGCGACTTGAGGTCGACCGTCCACGCGAGGCCCGCGTCCAGCGGCGACACCGACTCGTCCATGTCCTGGCCGTACAGGTTCATGCCGGCCTCGAGCCGCAGCGTGTCACGTGCACCGAGGCCCGCGGGCCGCACGCCGGCCGCGGCAAGCGCCTGCCACAACGGCGCCGCGGCAGCCGCCGGCATCGCGATCTCGAAGCCGTCCTCGCCGGTGTAGCCGGTACGCGCGACGAAGTACTCGACGCCTGCGACGGTGACGAATGCGGCGTTGAACGGCGCGAGCGCGGACGTGGCCGCCTCGCTGCCCGGCAGCGCGGACCACAGGGCCGCGCGCGCACGGGGGCCCTGCACGGCGATCATCGCGAGGTCGCGGCGCGGCGTCAGCACCAGCGCCGGCGCGCGCGCGGCCGCGAGCTGCGCGAGCCAGGCGAGGTCCTTGTCCGTCGTGCCGGCGTTGACGACGAGCCGGAACCAGCGCTCGTCGATGAAGTAGACGATCAGGTCGTCGATGACGCCGCCATCCTCGCGCAGCAGGCACGTGTACAGCGCCTTGCCGGGGACGGCCAGCTTGTCGACGTTGTTGGCCAGCGCGCCGCGCAGGAAGCCGCGGACATCGTCGCCGCGCACGTCGACGATGCACATGTGCGACACGTCGAACATGCCCGCGCCGTTGCGGACCGCGTGGTGCTCGTCGATCTGCGAGCCGTAGTTGACGGGCATGTCCCAGCCGCCGAAATCGACCATCCGCGCACCGGCGGCGCGATGGACGGCGTTGAGGACGGTGGACTTCTGCGGGGCGGCGGGTTGGGACACGCGATCCTCACGGCAAAGGTCGACGGGCAGCGGCAAGCATCGCCTCCATCCCCGTCTGTCCTTTTACCTGAGAGATTGCGGCGCCGGTGACGGTGGCCGCGTGCCCCTTCGGTGGGCCGCGCGCGAACGCCGGCCGCTCTCCAGATCGTATGCCGTTCGCGCTGTCCCTGTTGCCTGAGCGATTGCGGGAGTTACGCCTTCGGCGGCCACCCCGTTGCGACGGGCGGCGCTCTCCAGCGCGAACGGGGCGGATTCTACGCGGTCACCCGCGCAAAATCAAAAGCAGGTCACTTCTTGAGCGTCAGGATCCATTCGACCAGCGACTTGATGTCCGCGTCGGACACGTTGCTGTTGGGCGGCATTGGGATCGGGCCCCAGACGCCGGAGCCCCCTTCCTTGACCTTCTTCTCGAGCTTGGCCGCGGCGCCCTTGTCGCCCTTGTACTTGGCGGCGACGTCGACGTAGGCCGGGCCGATCACCTTCTTGTCGATCGAGTGGCACGCGGCGCAGTTGTCTTTCTTCATCAGCGCCTCGGCCGCGGCGTTGTCGAGCACGGCGAACGCCGGCGTCGCGACAAGCGCGGCGGCCACGGCGGCGAGCGAAGCGAAGTTGCGGGTCATGGACACGGCGGTATTCCCCATCGTTGCGAGTTGATCGTTGCACGCGATGTTACGCGAGCGGCGGTGGCGGCCTTCTAATGAGAATCGTTGTCGTCCAGCGCGGCGACGAGCGCCGGCAGCGCCGTGATCGGCGGCAGGCAGGTGAAGTCGCGGCACAGGTGCGCGACGGCGCCGCGCGCCGGGCGTGGCCCCTTGCGCAATGCGGGCGGGACGTCGGCCGGCGCGACGGCAGCGACGTCGACGACGTGCACGCGTTCGCCGAAGCGCGCGACCAGCGCGGCCTTCCACTGCGCCGCCTCGGTCGGGTCGCCGTCCAGCACGACGAGCGGCGGCGGCGCGAGCAGCGCGGTCTGCGCGAGCAGCAGCGTCGAATAGCCTTCGGGCGCGCGCTCGATGCGCGTCGCGTAGAAGTCGACCGTGCGCGCGGCTGCGTCGCGGTAGCGCGGTTCGCCGGCAAGCTCGGCGAGTGTCACCAGCGCGCGGGCCGCCACGCCATTGCCGGACGGCAACGCGCCGTCGAACCCGGACTTCTGCCGCACGAGCAGTGCCTCGTGGTCGCGCGCCGTGAAGTAGAAGCCGCCGGCGGCGGCGTCCTGGAACCGGTCCAGCAACGTGTCCGCCAACGCCACTGCCCATGCGTGATCGGCGGGCCGGAACTCGAGCTGCAGGCACTCGAGCAGCGCGGCGAGCAGGAACGCATGGTCGTCGAGGTACGCGTCGAGCGCGACGACGGTGCCGTGACGCGTCGCCGCCAGGCGGCCGTCCCGCCACATGTGCGCGCGCAGCGCGTCCAGCGCGGCGAACGCGCGCGGCGCCCAGTCGGCGCGGCCCAGCAGCCGTGCGGCGCGCGCATACGCAGCGATCGCCAGCGCGTTCCACGCGGTCAGGATCTTGTCGTCGAGGCCCGGGCGCACGCGCGTCGAGCGTTCCGCGAACAGCCGCGCGCGCGCCGTCTCGAGCGTCGTGGCGGCCGCCTCCGGCGTGACTCCCACCCGCTGGGCCACGTCGACGAGCGGCACCACGACGCGCAGGTGCCACGCACGGCCCTCGAAGTTCGGCGGGCCGTCGAGGCCCCAGTGCGGCGCGGCGACGTCCCATTCGCCAGGCGTCAGCAGCCGCCGCACGTCCGCGCGGTCCCAGACATAGAAGCGGCCTTCCTCGTGCTCGCTGTCGGCGTCGAGGCTCGCGTAGTACGCGCCGTCCGGGGCCTTCAGCTCGCGCTCGAGGAAGCCGGCGATCCGCTCCGCGACCTTCGTCGCGTCGACCGCGGCCGCGGGCACGGCGCGCGCGTGCGCCGCATAGAGTCCCAGCAGCAAAGCGTTGTCGTACAGCATCTTCTCGAAGTGCGGGATCGTCCACTGCGCGTCGACGCTGTAGCGGCAGAAGCCGCCCCCGAGCTGGTCGTCGATGCCGCCGGCGGCCATCTGCGCGAGCGTGACCGTGACGATGTTGCGTGCCTCGGCATCGCCGCGCTCGGCACGCGCATGCGCGAACTCGAGCGCCGGCACGCACGGAAATTTCGGGGCACCGCCCAGGCCGCCGTTGACCGGGTCGAACGTCGCGGCGAGCGTCGAAAAGCCGCGCGCGATCGCGGCGGCGTCGAGCGGTGCCGTCGCCACCTCCGGCGCGTCGAAGCGCTGCAGCACCTCGCGCAGCTGCGCGCCGTGCGTCGCGATGACGTCGCGCTGGTCGCGCCAGGCTTCCGCGATCCGCGGCAGCAGGTCGAGCATGCCGGGCCTGCCGTAGGCGGTCGTTTTCGGGAAGTACGTGCCACCGTAGAACGGCACGCCGTCGGGCGTCAGGAACATCGTCAGCGGCCACCCGCCGTCGCTGCGCGTCAGCAGCGAATGCGCGGACTGGTAGACCCTGTCGAGGTCGGGACGCTCCTCGCGGTCGACCTTGATGTTGACGAAGTCGCGATTCATCAGCCGCGCGATCTGCGCATCCTCGAACGACTCGTGCGCCATCACGTGGCACCAGTGGCAGGCGGCATAGCCGATCGACAGCAGGATCGGCTTCTGCTCGCGCTGCGCCTGCGCGAGCGCGTCCGCATCCCACGGCTGCCAGGCGACCGGGTTGTCCGCGTGCTGGCGCAGGTAGGGACTGGTAGCGGAGGCGAGGCGGTTGGGCATGGCAATGGGCAGCGCGACGCTGCGGCAGGACACGGGAACGTGCGCGGCGCACAGCGCGCCGGGCGAAGGGCCGCTATTCTAGGACAGCGGCAATTCGTCGAACGCAACGCGCTCGAAATCCGCGCCGCGCTGGACGAGGCGCGTGAGCTTCAGCTTGCGCTCGGGTCCTGCGTCCATCGAGCGCAGGATGCGGCCGGGACTGAACGTGCGCGAGGGCACGATCGCCGTCGGCTTCTCGTCGGCCGTCTCGCCGAGCAGCAGCACCGGGATCGGCGGGTCCTCGGAGAACGCGTGCGCGAGCGGGCGCACGGCCATCGTGCGCGGCGCGCCGGGCCACAGTGCGACCGACAGCGCGAGTTGCTCGTTGGGCCCCAGCGCGACGCGCGTCACGTGACCGAGCCGCGTGCGCTGGCCTTCGTTGACGACGACCAGTGCATCGAGGAACCAGCGATGACGCGGGCCGCCTTCGCGGATCAGCTCGCCGCCGTGCCAGTCGTGCCGGCCGTGCCACGGTTCCCACGGCCAGTTGCGCTGCGCCTCCTCCTTGTTGCGGTCGTAGTCGGTCAGCGCGCCGAGCGTCGTCAGGTGCTGCGTGCCCTGGAACGTCTTGCGGCCCAGCGGGTCCTGGCGGTCGAACGTGCGGCCGCCGACGCGGAAATACGCCGCGGGCACGCCGCCGCCGCACAGCTGCACGCGGCCGACGTCCGCATCGGCGGGTGGCGCGGGCAGCTGGTACCAGTGCGCGTCGAGATGCGCGAGCAGCGCGCTGCATTGCTCCACCGACACGTCGTGGCCGAGCTGCAGTTCACCGGGATTGGCGCCGGTGGCAAGCCGGCGGATGCGTCCGCGCACGCTCATCGCGAGCTTGCCCGGATAGCCAAAGCGCATCGACGCCGGCGGCTGCGGCGGTACGCCGGCGACGAGCCGCGCGCCTTCCGCGCTGTCGAGGTCGACGACCAGCACCGGGCCTTCCGTCTCGCGCTCCTGGTCGTACGGGAACACCTTGCGTGCCCATTGCGACAGCCACCGGTCCGCGAGCTCGATCTGGCGCACCGACAGCGAGAACGGGTCGGCGAGCGCAAGCAGCAGCGCGTGCACGTACATCGAGTAGCACGACGTGCCGACGGCCTGCGGATTGAGCTCGTCCGAGACGGCCGTGACCGCGCAGTCGAGCATCTCGGCGAGCCGGTAATAGGCGTGCAGCTCCTGCCAGAACGTCCCCGGCGGCACGCGTCGCGCGAGCCCGTGCACGACGAGCAGCTGCTTGCCGACGTACAGCCCGCGCTGCAGGATCTTGGCCTTGACGCCGGCGAGCTCGGGGTCGCCCTCCAGCAGCGGTTTGAGGCACGCCGAATACTGTTCCCATAGCGCCGACCACAGCGCGACGGCTTCCTCGGCGGCTTCCAGCTCGCGGTCGATCGCCGGCTGCGGCTTGCCGGCATAGCGGCGCGCGAGCTCGGTGTGCAGGTGCATGGCCTGCTCGCGCATCAGTTCGGCGATAGTCGCGCGCTCGCGCGGCGTGAACTCCGCGGCGGACAGCGCGCGCAACTGCCCGATGACCTGCTCGTAGACCTGCGCGACATTGAGGAATGGCAGCGTCTTGGCCCAGCGCAGTGCGCTGTCCGGGTCGCTGAACGCCAGCGATGGCCGCGTGGCGGCCATCCGGCTGGATTGGGCCAGTGGCGTGTCCATTCAGTCACTTATAGCACATTGTCATAGTGGCGAGCCACCTGCCGGCCGCTGGGCGGCGGCGGGGTCCCGCCGGGCGAAAATGCGGGCCCGGATGTGCCGAATATTCGCGTGGCCCGCGGCGGACCGCCGACCTACAGTAGAGGCGTCGATTTCCTCCCACCGCGGCGGTGTCCGGCCCCCAGCAGGTTCGCGCCACGAACTTCAAGGCCCGCCGCGGTTATTTTTTCCCGTCCTAGACCAGTACCCGCTCGATCCCGCCGGCGTTCGCCCGGGCCACGTAATCGCGCATCCAGTGCTCGCCCAGCAGGTGGCGCGCGATCTCGACGACGATGTAGTCGGCTTCCGTGCCCGTGTCGTCGTCGAAGCGCGACAGGCCCTGCAGGCACGACGGGCACGACGTCAGCACCTTCACCTTCGCGTCCGGCGCGTCGGCGCGCAGCGCGGCGGCGCCCTTCGCCATCTCGTCCTGCTTGCGGAAGCGCACCTGCGTCGACACGTCGGGCCGCGTCACGGCGAGCGTGCCCGATTCACCGCAGCAACGATCGTTGAGCGGCACGTCGGTGCCCATCAGCTTCTGCACGACGGCCGTCGGCTTGTACGTCTTCATCGGCGTGTGGCAGGGGTCGTGGTACATGTACCGCGTGCCGGTGATGCCTTCGAGCGCAACGCCCTTCTCCAGCAGGTACTCGTGGATGTCGAGCATCCGGCACCCCGGGAAGATCTTGTCGAACTCGTATTTCTGCAGCTGGTCCATGCACGTCCCGCAGGACACGATCACCGTCTTGATGTCGAGGTAGTTGAGCGTGTTGGCGACGCGGTGGAACAGCACGCGGTTGGACGTGATGATCGCCTGGCCCTTGTCGGCTTCGCCGGCGGACGTCTGCGGGTAGCCGCAGCACAGGTAGCCAGGGGGCAGCACCGTCTGCGTGCCGATGTGATGCAGCATCGCCTGCGTCGCGAGGCCCACCTGCGAGAACAGCCGCTCGGAGCCGCAGCCCGGGAAGTAGAACACGGCGTCCGACTCCTCGGTGACCTTGGCCGGGTCGCGGATGATGGGGACGATCGCGTCGTCCTCGATATCGAGCAGCGCGCGCGACGTGCGCTTGGGCAGGCCGCCCGGCATCGGCTTGTTGATGAAGTGGATCACCTGCGCCTTCACGGGCGGGCGGCCGACCGTCGCCGGCGGGTGCCGCGTCTGCCGGCCCGCGATGCCGAGCTTCTTCGCGATGCCATACGCGGCGCGCTGCAGCCGGTAGCCGACGCCGACCATCGCCGCGCGCGTGGCCTTGATCGTCAACGGGTCGGTGACCGTCAGGAAGAACATCGCGACGCGCGTCGCCACGCTGCGCCTCGCGTGGCCGCCGCGCCGCAGCAGGTTGCGCATCGCGATCGACACTTCGCCGAAGTCGATGTCCACCGGGCAGGGATTGGCGCACTTGTGGCAGACGGTGCAGTGGTCGGCCACGTCGGCGAACTCGTCGAAATGCCGCAGGCTCACGCCGCGGCGCGTCTGCTCCTCGTAGAGGAACGCTTCCGTCAGCAGCGACGTCGCGAGGATCTTGTTGCGCGGCGAATAGAGCAGGTTGGCGCGCGGCACGTGCGTCGCGCAGACGGGCTTGCACTTGCCGCAGCGCAGGCAATCCTTGATCGAGTCGGTGATGCGGCCGATCTCGCTCTGCTCGAGGATCAGGCTCTCGCTGCCGATCAGCGAGAAGCTCGGCGTGTACGCGTTGGTCAGGTCCGCCGGCAGCGCGGGGTGGCGCAGCAACTTGCCCTGGTTGAAGCGGCCCTCGGGATCGACCCGTTCCTTGTAAGCGGTGAACGACGCGATCTCCGCGTCGTCCAGGTACTCGAGCTTGGTGATGCCGATGCCGTGCTCGCCGGAGATCACGCCGTCGAGCGCGCGCGCGAGCCGCATGATCCGCGCGACCGCCGCGTTGGCCTCGTGCAGCATCCCGTAGTCGTCGGAGTTGACGGGGATGTTCGTGTGCACGTTGCCGTCGCCCGCGTGCATGTGCAGCGCGACGAACACGCGGCTGCGCAGCACGCGCTTGTGGATGGCGTTGATCTCGGCGCGCACCGGCGCAAACGCGAGGCCGTCGAAGATCGCCTCCAGCGGGGCCTTCAGCTCCGCGCGCCACGACACGCGCACCGAATGGTCCTGCAGGACGGGGAACGTCTCGTCGATGCGCGCGAGCAGGTCGCGCCAGTGCGCGGCGACGCCCGCGATCAGCGCGCGCGCCTCGTCCACCTTGGCGTCGACGACATCCTGCGGCGGCTGCGTCTCCGACCCCGGCTGCCACGCCGCGGCGAGCGCCGGCGAGCCGACGAAGCCCAGCAGCGCGTCCGCGAGCTTCAGCTTGTTGGCAATCGACAGCTCGATGTTGATCCGCTCGATGCCGTCGGTGTAGTCGCCGAGCCGCTCGAGCGGGATGACGACGTCCTCGTTGATCTTGAACGCGTTGGTGTGCGCGGAGATCGCGGCCGTGCGCGAGCGGTCGACCCAGAATTTCTTGCGCGCCTCCGCCGACACGGCCACGAAGCCTTCGGCGCCGCGCGCGTTGACGAGGCGGATCACTTCCGACGTCGTCTTCGCGACGCTCGCGTCATCGGGGCCGACGATGTCGCCGATCAGCACCATCTTCGGCCGGCCATGGCGCTTGGCCTTCGTCGCGTAGCCGACGGCCTTCACGTAGCGCTCGTCGAGATGCTCGAGGCCCGCCAGGTCGCACCCGTGCGGCCGCGCGTCGAGGTAGCGCTTGATCTCGACGATCGCCGGCGTCGACGCGCGCACCGGCCCGAAGAACTCGAGGCACACGGTGCGGATCGCGGGCGGCATCCGGTGCAGGATGAAACGCGCGCCGACGATGATGCCGTCGCAGCCTTCCTTCTGGACGCCGGGCAGGCCCGCGAGGAACTTGTCGGTGACGTCCTTGCCGAGGCCCGTCTTGCGGAACCTGGCGCCCGGGATCTTCAGCGTCTCGGTACGCGTCACCGTCTGCCGGTCGCGCGCGAGATGGCGCAGCTCGAACGTCGCCTCCGGGGCGTCGTGGATCTTGGACAGGTTGTGGTCAGTACGCACGACCTCGAGCCACTCGGCGTCCGGCGTCACCATCGTCCACGACACCAGGTTGTCGAGCGCGGTCCCCCACAGCACGGCCTTCTTGCCGCCCGCGTTCATCGCGACGTTGCCGCCGATGCACGACGCGTCGGCCGACGTCGGGTCCACGGCGAACACGAGACCCGCGCCATCGGCGACGTCGATCACGCGCCGGGTGACCACGCCGGCGCCGGCGGCGATCGTGGGCACGGGTTGCGCATGGCCGGCGAGCATCACCGGCTCGACCCCGGACAGCCGCTCGAGCTTTTCGGTGTTGATGACGGCGCTGCGCGCCGTAAGGGGGATCGCCCCGCCCGTGTAGCCGGTGCCCCCGCCGCGCGGGATGATCGTGAGCCCCAGCGCGATGCAGCCCTCGACGAGGCCCCGGACCTCGTCCTCGGTGTCCGGGTACAGCACGACGAACGGATACTCGACGCGCCAGTCGGTGGCGTCGGTGACGTGCGACACGCGTGCGAGCCCGTCGAACGCGATGTTCTCCTTCGCCGTGTGCGCCGCTAGCACGCGCACGGTGCGCCTGCGCAGTTCGGCGGTCGCGGCGAAGCTCGCCGCAAAGCGGTCCACCGCGGCGCGCGCAGCGCTAAGCAGCTGCGCGACGCGCTCGTCGCGGTCGCGCGGCGCGCCCGCAGGGCCGGCGTCGCCGGTGCGGCGCTTGTCGATCTCGGCGAGCCGGTGGTGCAACGCGTCGACCAGCGCCCGCTGGCGACGCGGGTTGTCGGCCAGGTCGTCCTGCAGGTAGGGATTGCGGTCGACGACCCAGATGTCGCCGAGCACCTCGAACAGCATCCGCGCCGAGCGGCCGGTCCGGCGCTCCGCGCGCAGCTCCTCGAGCAACGTCCACATCGGCGCGCCGAGCAGCCGGATGACGATCTCGCGATCGGCGAACGACGTGTAGTTGTACGGGATTTCGCGCAGCCGCGGCGTGGGCGCGCCGGTGAGCGGCAGGTCCAGGAAGCGGTCGGCGACGGCGGTCATGGACCCCACAGTCTACCGCAGCGCACAAGCGAAGCCCCGGCATGCCCCAAGGCGGTGCCTGCGCGGCGCCAGCGCGTAACAAATTGTTGCGAGGCCTGTCGTCGCACGCAGCGTTCTTTACAGTGAAGTTGCGCACTCACCGCGAGGCACATCGCGGGCGCGGACGAACCCAGCCATTCTCCCGGAGGAACTTCCCATGACCCAACGCACCACGGGCGGCGTCACGCGTCGCACGATCATCAAGGCGGCAGCCGCGACGGCAGCTGCCCAGGTCGCAGGCCCGTTCGTCATCTCCGCGCGTGGCGACACGCCGGTTCGCATCGGCCTCGACAACCCGCTGACGGGCACGTATGCCGCGCTCGGCAAGAACGAGCTGATCGGCTGCCAGCTGGCCATCGAGCAGATCAACGCCAAGGGCGGCATCCTGAGCCGCCAGGTGGAACTGCTGTCCGAGGACTCGACGAGCGGCGACGCCGGCACGGCGGTGCAGAAGGCGCGGAAGCTGATCGACCGCGACAACGTCAATTTCCTCGTCGGCAACGTCAATTCCGCGCTGGCGCTGGCGATGGCCGACGTCGCGGCCGAGAAGAAGGTGCTGATGGTGGTGCCGGGCGGCCACACGGACGCCGTCACCGGCACGAGCTGCCACTACAACGTGTTCCGCGTCTGCAACACGACGCAGATGGAAGCGAACGCCGTCGCGCCGACGCTGATCAAGAACGCGGGCAAGAAGTGGTACTACATCACGCCCGACTATGCGTTCGGCCACACGCTGCAGGCCGGGCTCGAGAAGGCCTGCGCCGCCAACGGCGGCAGCAAGATCGGCGCCGACCTGACCCCGCTGGGCACGACCGATTACTCGTCGTACCTGATCAAGGCGCAGGCGGCGAACCCCGACGTGATCATCTTCCTGCCGCAAGGCGACGACATGATCAACGCGATGAAGCAGGCGGTGCAGTTCGGCCTGGACAAGCGCTTCCACCTCGCCGGCGCGCAGCAGGAACTCGAAGCGCTGGAGGGGCTGCCGCCGGAGGCGCGCGTCGGGACCTGGGTGTTCGAGTGGTACTGGAACCAGCCGAACAACCCGCACGTCGCCACGTTCGTATCCGCCATCCAGAAGAAGACGGGGAAGGTACCGACCGCCCGCACGTGGTTCGGCTACGCCGCCACGTGGACCTGCGCGCTCGCCGCCAACAACGCCAAGTCGCTCGATACGTTGAAGATGGCGAAGACGCTGTCGGGCATGAAGCTGCCGCCCGAAGTGAGCCTGATGCCGGACCAGGCGTACTACCGCGAAGGTCAGAACCAGCTGCTCGGCGACCTGTTCGTCGGGCAGGCGCAGGCCAAGGGCTCGACCGCCGAGGACCTGTTCAAGGTCAGCACGATCGTCAAGGGTCCGGACGCGGCGGGGACGCTTGCGGAGACCGGATGCAAGATGCAATGGCCGGCGTAAGCGCCAGCGCATTGCGCTGACCGGGACACGGCGCGCCGGGCGCGCCGTGTCGCAGTTCCCGCCAACGTCGCGGCTATCCCGCGCACGCTCCCGTGGCCCCGCGCCGCGACGGCGCGGCGCGGGCGGACGCGGCCCGGATACGAGCACGTCGTGACGCAGCTGATCCTGTTCAACGTCTTCAACGGCCTCATCATCGGCGCGTTCTACGCGCTGATGGCACTCGGGCTGTCGCTGATCCTCAACCTGTCCGGCGTCATCAATTTCGCGCACGGCGGCTTCCTCGCGCTCGGTGCCTACATCGCCTACTCGCTGTCGCCGCACATCGGCTTCTGGGGCGCGCTGGTCGTCGCGCCGGTCGCCACGGCAGTCGTCGGCCTCGTCGTCGAGCGCGTGCTGATCCGCCGCGTATACGGGCGCGACCCGCTGTACAGCCTCCTGCTGACATTCGGCCTCGCGTATATCTTCGAGGACGTGCTGCGCTACATCTGGGGCGCGCAGAGCGTACCGTTCCCGATCCCGCCGGCACTCGCGTCGCCGCTGTCGCCCGAGTACTTCTTCCTCACCGGCTACCGGCTGTTCATGGTGGCGCTGGTGGCCGCAGCCGTCGTCGCGCTGTTCGTGATCCTCAACCGGACCAAGCTCGGCATCCGCATCCGCGCGGGCACGCAGGACCTGGAGACGGTCAACGTGCTGGGCGTCAACGTGCGCATCCTGCGCAACCTCAACTTCGGCCTTGGCACCTACCTCGCGGGCCTCGCCGGCGTGCTCGCCGCGGGGATGCTGGGCCTGCAGCCGACGATCGGCACGTCGCTGATCATGCCGAGCTTCGTCGCGATCATCGTCGGCGGCCTGGGCAGCCTGCCCGGCACGCTGCTGGGCGGCCTGCTGATCGGCGTCGCATCGGGCCTGACGACGATGTTCTTCCCGTCGGCGACGGAAGCGGTCATGTACGTGATGATGGGCCTCGTGCTGCTCGTGCGGCCGCGCGGGCTGCTGGGCGAGGAAGGGAGAGTGCAATGACGCGCCTGGAGAAACCCGCGCTGACCGCGTTCGTCTGGCTCGCGCTGCTGACGATGCCGTGGTGGATGAACGCGATCGGCGGCTACACCGAGCTCGCGAGTCGCGTGCTGGTCCTGGGCCTCGCGGCGATGGCGCTCAACTTCCTGCTCGGCTACACCGGCGTGCTGTCGTTCGGGCACGCCGCGTACTTCGGGCTGGGCGCCTACGGCGTCGGCATGATGATCAAGTTCGTCGTGCCGAGCACGCCACTCGGCATGCTGGTCGGCGTCGCCACCGGCACCGTCGCGGCGGCGGTGCTGGGCCTCCTGATCGTCAAGCTCCGCGGCGTGTATTTCGCGATGGTGACGATCGCGTTCGGCCAGGTGTTCTACTTCATCGCGTTCCGCTGGAACTCGGTGACCGGCGGCGACGACGGTCTCACCGGCTGGAAGCGCCAGGCGCTCGACCTGGGCTTCACGCAGGTCGACCTGCTCGGCAACGACCGCGCGTTCTACTACTTCCTGCTGTTCGTGTTCGCGCTCGCCGTCGGCGCGATGGCGCTGATCCTGCGCTCGCCGTTCGGGCGCACGCTGGTGGCGATCCGCGAGAACGAGCGGCGCGCGCGCTTCCTGGGCATCCCCGTCGAGCGCCACATCTGGTTGTCGTTCGTCATCTCGTGCTTCTTCGTGAGCCTCGCCGGCACGCTGTACGCGCTGCTCAACAACTTCGTCGACCCTCGCGCGCTGCGCTGGGACCAGTCCGGCAACTTCGTGATCATGGCGGTGCTGGGCGGCATGCGCTCGTTCTGGGGGCCGCTGGTCGGCGCCGCGATCTTCGTCGTGCTGCAGGACTACGTGTCGAGCCACACCGAGAACTGGATGTCGTTCGTCGGCCTGTTCTTCGTCCTCGTCGTGCTGTTCTTCCCGCGCGGCGTCATGGGCATCCTCGCCAGGCGGCGCGCGACGGACGCGACGAAGGAGGGCGCATGAGCGCGGAACGCCGTCCGGCGGGCGCTGCGGCACCGTTGCTGCACGTCGACAACGTGAGCCGCCATTTCGGCAGCCTGGTGGCCGTGGATCGCGTCTCGCTGACGATCGCGCCCGGCGAGCTCCGCGCGATCATCGGTCCCAACGGCGCGGGCAAGACCACGTTCTTCAACCTGATCAGCGGCTTCTTCCCGCCGACGTCGGGGCGCATCCTGTTCGCCGGCACGGACGTGACGCCGATGCCGCCGGAGCGGCGCGTCGCGATGGGCATGGCGCGCACGTTCCAGATCACCGAGGTGTTCCCCGAGCTCACGGTCCGCGAGAACCTGCGCATCCCGCTCGAGGTGGCCGCAGGCAAGCGCCTCGCATTGCGGCTGTCGGCCGCCGACGATGCGCGGATCGAGGCGCGCATCGACGAGCTCGTCGCGATGGGCCACCTCGAGGCACGCGCGCACCGGCCGGTCAACGAGCTGCCGCACGGCGACCAGCGCACGACGGAGATCCTGACGGCGCTGGCGCTGTCGCCGCGGCTCCTGCTGCTCGACGAACCGACCGCCGGCATGGGCGACCAGGAGACGTACGACATCACGCGGCTCATCCGGCGGCTGCATCGCGAGACGGGCCTGACGATCGCGCTGATCGAGCACGACATGCGCGTCGTGTTCCACCTCGCGGACCGCATCGCGGTGCTCGCCGAAGGCGCGCTGCTGGGCGAGGGCACGCCCGAGGAGATCGCGCGCGACGAGCGCGTGCAGGCCGCCTACCTTGGCGAAGAGGTACATGCATGAGCGCGCCGGGCCGATCCCAAGCGCTCATTCCGGAGCGCGCAGCGCGCAGGAGCATTCCATGAGCGGCACGATCCTCTCCGCGCGCGACTTGTCGACGTTCTACGGCAAGAGCCACATCCTGCACGGCGTCAGCCTCGACGTGCGTCCCGGCGAGATCGTCACGCTGCTCGGCCGCAATGGCGCCGGCAAGACGACGACGCTGCGCACGCTGATGGGCCTCACGCCCGCGCGTGCGGGCACGATCGAGATCCTCGGTGCGCAGACGGCCGCGTGGCCGCCGTTCCGCATCGCCGCGCTCGGCGTCGGCTACGTGCCGGAAGGGCGGCGCATCTTCGCCAACCTGACCGTCGACGAGAACCTCAAGGTGCCTCGCGACCGTGCGGGCCCGTGGACGATCCCGCGCGTGTACGAGTTGTTCCCACGGCTCGCCGAGCGGCGGCAGAACAAGGGCCGCCAACTGTCGGGGGGCGAGCAGGAAATGCTGGCAATTGCGCGCGCGCTGCTGCTCAACCCGCAGCTCCTGCTGCTCGACGAGCCTTCGCAGGGCCTCGCGCCGCTGATCGTGCAGGAGGTGTTCCGCGTGATCGTCGCGATGCGCGCGGAAGGGATGTCCGTGCTGCTGGTCGAGCAGAACGTGCGCGCCGCCGTCGACATCGCCGACCGCGCGTATGTGCTGGACGACGGCCGCGTCGTGTACGAAGGACCCGCGAACGAGTTCGCACAGGACGAGGAACGCGTGCGCGCGCTGGCCGGCGCCAGCGCGGAAAGCTGGGAGGAACCCTGACCGCCGGCGCGGACCACGCGCCGCGCCTCAGCGCCGGCCCATGGGCTCACGGGGCCGGCGCTTCCGTCAGGACTGCGACCTGCGCGGCAGGATGTGATAGATGATCAGCAGCACCACGGCCCCCAGCACGGACGCGACGAAGCCCGCCGGCTCGCCTTCGTCGTAGAAGCCCATCGCCTGCCCGGCGTACGTGGCGGCGACCGCGCCCGCGATGCCGAGGATGGCCGTCGTCCAGAAGCCGGACGGCCCCATGCCACGCGTGATCATCCTCGCGAGGAGGCCCGCGACGAACCCGATGAGGATGGTCCAGAGCCAAGGCATCATGCGTAGCTCCATGCAGGGACGATGACCGCGTAGACATACACCCGCGGCCGGGAAGCGTGCCGCGCCCGCAGCAGCCTGTTACATCCTGTGCCCATCACGCGGCGGCCATCGGGACGGCCGCGGGCGTTCCGTCGAGCGCGCGCCGATAGCCGATCGCCTCGGCGACGTGGGCTGCCCCCAGGCCGTCTGCGTCGTCGAGGTCGGCGATCGTGCGCGCGACGCGCAGCACGCGGTGGAACGCGCGGGCCGACAGCAGCGAGCGTCCGAGCGCCTGCGCGAGCAGCCGCTCGCCCGCTGCGTCGACGCTGCACAAACGATCGACGTCGGCCGCGGCGAGCCGTGCGTTGGGCGTCGCCTGCCGCGCCGCCTGGCGCCTGCGCGCAGCCGCCACCTGCGTGGCGGCCGCTGCCGTCTCGCCCGCGGCCGCCGCGCGGCGCGCGGTGAGCTCGGTCGCCGCGACGGCCTGCACGTTCACGGTGAGGTCGATGCGATCCAGCAGCGGTCCCGACACGCGCGACCGGTAGCGCAGCGTCCGCTCCGGCGTGCAGCGGCAGCGCCCGCTCGCGTGCCCCAGCCACCCGCACGGGCAGGGATTCATCGCGGCCACGAACTGGAACTCGGCGGGGAAGCTCGCCTGGCGCGTGGCGCGCGACAGGTGCACGACGCCGGTCTCGAGCGGCTCGCGCAGCGTCTCGAGCACGTGGCGATCCCACTCCGGCAGCTCGTCCATGAACAGCACGCCGCGATGCGCGAGCGAGATCTCGCCGGGACGCGGGTCGCTTCCGCCGCCGACCAGCGCAACGGCGCTGGCCGTGTGATGCGGCGCACGAAACGGACGCTCGCGCCAGCGCGCCGTGTCGAGGCGCCCAGCGAGCGACGCGACGGCTGCCGCCTCGAGCGCCGCCGCTTCCGGCAGCGGCGGCAGCAGGCCCGGCAGCCGCTGCGCGAGCATCGACTTGCCCGCTCCTGGCGGCCCGATCAGCAACAGCGAATGCCCACCGGCTGCGGCGACCACCAGCGCACGCTTGGCGTGCGCCTGGCCGCGCACGTCGGCGAGATCCGGACCGGAGGATGGCGCAACCGTCGGCGCGGGGACCGCGTGCCGCGCAAGTGGAGCGCGTCCGGTCAGATGCGCGCAGACGGCCTGCAGCGACCCGGCGCCGAGCACGCACGCGTCGCGGACCAGCGCTGCCTCGTCCGCATTGGCGACCGGGACGACGAGCGCGCGGCCATCGCGCGCCGCGCACAGCGCCATCGGCAAGACGCCGCGCACGCCGCGCAGGCTGCCGTCGAGTGCGAGCTCGCCTGCAAACTCGTGCCGCGCCAGTGCGTGCGCCGGCAGCTGCGCGGTGGCGACCAGGATGCCGAGCGCGATCGGGAGGTCGAAGCGCCCGGACGCCTTGCGCAGGTCCGCGGGCGCGAGGTTCACGGTGATGCGTCGCGCCGGGAACTCGAATCCCGCGTTCTGCAGCGCGGCGCGCACGCGATCGCGCGCCTCGCGTACTTCCGCTTCCGGCAGCCCGACGAGATGGAACGCAGGGAGCCCGTTGGCGAGGTGGACCTCGACGGTGACGGGCGTGGCGTCGACGCCGTGCAGCGCTCGCGAGAGCACGGTGGCGACGGCCATGGCGAACGCCGGCGGCGTCGCGTCAGCGGCTGGCGTCGCCAGGCGGCGCGCCCGCGCCCTCGAGCGCGGCGACGCGCGCCTCCAGCGCGTCGACCAGCGCGCGCGTGCGGGCCAGCACCTCCGCCTGCGTGTCGAAATCGGCGCGCGTGACGACGTCCAGCCGCGACAGGCCGGACTGCAGCATCGCCTTCACGTTCTTCTCGATGTCGCGGGCGGGTGAGGCTTCGAGCAGCCGCGCGATGCGGGCGGCGAGATCATCAAGCGTGTGACTGTTGAGCATGGGCGCATGTCCTCGAACGGTTGCGCCTCGAAAGGCGCAGCGGATGAAAACCCAGTCTAGCAAAGGCGGCCCGACGGCTGCTGTCGGCCAAGCGGATGACCCGCCGGGCGTGTGCAGCTGCGGAAAACGCGGCCGTGCGCCGGGCCGCGCGCGCACCGAACCGGTTCGGTGCGTCAGCGCGCAATGCCGCACCCATATGGTGCGAGGAATCCGCCGCCATCCACGCCTGCAGCCGAAATCCGCGCACAACCTATTGAAATATATGAGAGTTTACCATTGGCATGTGAAATGCTGACCCAATCCCGAAAGTCGTCGTTCCACTGTTCCCAACACACACACACCACCTCGGGGAAATCCATGAAGCTTGCATCTCGTTATTGGCGTCCGCTGTGCATTGCAGCGTTCGCGACCCTGGCGACGGGCTCCGCACTCGCCCAGACCCCTGCGCCCGCGCCCGCCGACGCAAAGCCGCCGGAGCCGGACTGGACGCTGTCGGCCAACGTCGGCCTCTTCAGCCAGTACGTGTTCCGCGGCATCACGCAGACCAACGAGAAGCCGGCCATCCAGGGCGGTTTCGACCTCGCGCACAAGAGCGGCTTCTACGTCGGGACGTGGGCGTCGAACATCAGCTGGCTGTCCGACGGCAACCCGGACGTGTCCGCCAGCATGGAATGGGACTTCTACGGCGGCTACAAGTGGGGCTTCGCCGAAGACTGGACGCTCGACCTTGGCGTGCTCCAGTACTACTACCCGGGCAGCTATCCGTCGAACTACACGAAGCCCGACACGACGGAGCTGTACGCCAACCTGTCGTGGAAGTTCCTGTCCGTGAAGTACAGCTACGTCGTCAGCAACAAGACGTTCGGCTTCCCCGACTCGCAGGGCTCGTACTACATCGAAGGCAATGCCGCCTATGACATCGTCGACAAGGTCAACGACTGGCTCGGCAAGGTCACGCTGATCGGCCACGTCGGGCACCAGTCGTACCAGAACTGGGGCGACTACACGTACACCGACTGGAAGGGTGGCATCCAGGGCGACTTCTCCGGCTACACGGTCGGCTTCTACATCACCGGCACGGACGCCAACGCCGCGTACTACACGAACCGGTTTGGCAAGGACACGTCCGAAACGCAGTACGTCGGCTTCGTCTCGCGCTCGTTCTAATACAAATCCAAGCGGGCGGGCGCGCAAGCGTCCGCACGCGCATTCGGGGGCACCATGAAACTGGTCACTGCCATCATCAAGCCGTTCAAGCTCGACGAGGTCCGGGAGGCCTTGTCCGCGATCGGTGTACAGGGGATCACCGTCACGGAGGTCAAGGGCTTCGGCCGCCAGAAGGGGCACACCGAGCTCTATCGGGGCGCCGAGTACGTCGTCGATTTCCTGCCCAAGGTGAAGATCGAGGCCGCCATCAAGGACGAGATGGTCGAGCGGACGATCGAAGCGATCGAAAAGGCGGCCAACACCGGCAAGATCGGCGACGGCAAGATTTTCGTTTTCGACCTGTTGCAGGTCGTTCGCATCCGCACCGGCGAGACCGGTCCGGAAGCGGTGTAAGGGAGAACACGATGAAGCGTTTGTTCGTATCGATCGCGATGCTCGCCGCGCTTGCGTTCGCCGCGCCGGCGATGAGCCAGATTGCGAACCCGGAACAGGGAACACCGGGCGCCAAGGCCGCCAACACGCC
>JAFEDG010000165.1 GCA_018241745.1 Pseudomonadota bacterium | reverse complement strand
GCCGGACGGCCCGCGGCCGGACGCCGCGCCGCTGCTGCGCCCGGCGCTGCCCCCGCGCGGTACCGAGCGGGCGCCTGCGAGCGCGCCCACCGGCAAGCCGGCGACGCCCGCGTCGGCGGCACCTGCGGTGGCCACGCCCGCAACGGGAAGCGCCGACCGTGCGCCGGTCGGGTCTTCGGCGCTGGTGGGGATGATCGATGGCGTCACCGCGACGCTGGGCGCACATGCGGTCGACGTCGTCGCCACGGTGTCCCCGGGCACCGTCGCGGGCCGATGCACGCTCGAGGTACAGGTATTCGACGGCGCGGGCGGCGATGTCGCCGTTGCCCACTTTCCGTGGCCCGCCGGCGAGGCGATCCAACGCGACCGCGGCCTCGCCGCCTCCGTCGCCGTCCCGCTCAGCAACACGCAGCGACGCGGGCTCGCCCGGTCGGGCGGCAGCGTGGCGATGCGACTCGTCTGTGGCGGCCAGGCCGCGGCGGAGAGCGCACGCGAGCCGATCAGCTCGCCCTGAGCTCAGCGGCGGGCGTCGTTGAGGCGCTGCAGGTTGTAACGCGCGGCCGCGTCGGAGCTCGCCGCGCGGGACCACCACGCGGCGGCCGCTTGCGCGTCCGCCTTGACGCCCAGGCCTTCTGCATGGAGCAGACCCAACGCGGACTGCGCCGTCGCGTCGCCGGCTGCGGCGGGCGCCTCCAGCGCTGTCGCGAGCGCGGCCCAGTCTTCCCGCGCGAGCGCGGCACGCGCCGCCGGCAACGCCTTGCCCGCAGCGGCCAGCGCGCTGCGGTCGTAGCCGGCGGCGTCGAGCGTCGCGCGGACGCGCGCATCGGTGTCCGCGCCGCGGCCGGTGACCAGGCCGCCGTTGTGCAGCATGACACCGACCGCTACCGCGACGACGAGCGCCGCCGTCACCGCGCCCCACGCACCAGGCTGCCCGAACCATGCGCCGAGCCGTGCGGCGAACGAGGGCCGGGGCAAGGCAGGCGACGGCGGGGTCGCGAGCGCCGCCGCAAGCTGCGGCGCGGCGGCTGCCAGGTCCGCGAGCTCGCGTGCGCAGCGCGGGCACGCCGCGACGTGCGCCTCGGCCGCCGCGAGCGCCGTCGGCGGGAGGCTGCGATCGACCCAGGCAGCCAGCGTCGCGAATGCCAGGTGCGGTTGCTCGCGAGCGACTGCGGCGAGCATCCGGCGGGCGGCGGCGTGGGCGGCGGAGGACGGTTCCATGAGAACGCGGAGACGCTGAGGACGCGCGCGTATTACCCGGTACGCGCCGAACCGCGGGGTTCGTGCGCGGCCAGCGTCCGTGCCAGCGCCTTGAGGGCGAGCATCCGGCGGTTGATCACCTGCTGGCGCGCGAGTTCCATGACAGCCGCGATCGTCAGGTCCTCGAGCGGAAGATGGGGCCACAGCCGTGCGAAGTCGGCGGCGTCCGCCGGCGATGCTTCGATGGCGGGCGGGAGCGCCTCCTCGAGGCCCAGCTCGCGCCATGCGATCGCGTACTGGCGCGCGGCCAGGTCGAGCGCGCGGCCGATGTCGTCGACGCTGGCGACGCCGTACTGCGGGAACACGTCGAGGTCGCCGCGCGTGCGCCCTGCGCCGGGCACGTTCAGCAGGTAGGCGCAGCGATAGTCGTGCTTCAGCGCAAGGATGGCGGCCCACAGTGCGGCGAGGCTGCTCTTCGTCTCCGCAATCGCCTCGGGCGTCGGGCCCTCGTCGGCCAGCGTCTCGGCCGCGGAGGCCATGTCGTCATCGCCGTCGTCGGCGAGCGATTCGACGCGGTCTTCCTTGAGGCCGGTCAACGTTGCGACGGCGGCGACGAGATCGTCGATCGGCACCGGCCCGGCGGTCACCGCGAACAGCGCGCCGAGCAGCCGGTCCCAGTCCTGCGCGGCGTAGTGCTCGCAGTCACGTGCCGGCACGCTGCCCGGTGCCAGGCGCCGCGTTCCGTTGCGGACGTCGACGAGCGCGTCGGCACGCACGGCGCGCGCTTCGAGCTGCCAGGCGCGCAGCCCGCCGACCCAGTCGCCGTCCGCCGTTTCCCACGCGGCATACCGCGGCTGCTTGCCCAGGAAGTAGCGCAAGCGGTTCTTGAGGCTCGCGCGGCGCGGATAACGCTCGCGCAGGTAATCGGACCACGCGTTGTGCGCGATCGTGGCCGCGTATGCCCGCACGTCGCCGACGTCGCCGGCCGCGTCGCGCAAGCGCTCCCAGACGCGCGCGACGACGTCGTGATAGAGGTCCAGCGCGTCCACGTTGTCGGGCCGCGCGTCATCGGGGGCCAGCGACAGTCCCGACTTGCGCCGCAATACCGCCTTGATAAGCGGCATCACGTCGGCCAGCGCGCGGTCGGCGGCCGTCATCGGGGCGTCGGGTCGGCGCGCGTCCTGCGCGTCAGCGCGCGCTGCCGCGCACCGTCGTGGCGTCCTGGCCGAACAGCAGTGCCCGTGCGCGCTCGTCGCGGACCGTCGGGTCCGCGTTGACGCTCTTCGCGATCGCATACGCGCGCTGCACCGCCGGCCGCGCCGCGATCGCGTCCTTCCAGCGCGCGAGGTGCGGGAACTGCGTCATGTCCTGGCCCTGCCGCTCCGGCAGGATCCACGGATAGCAGGCGATGTCGGCGATCGTGTACTCGCCCGTGATGTAGTCGCGGTCGGCGAGCCGCTTGTCGAGCACCGCGTACAGCCGCGCGGTCTCCTTGCGATAGCGCTCGATCGCATAGGGAATCTTCGCGGGCGCATACAGGCTGAAGTGATGGTTCTGGCCAAGCATCGGTCCGAGGCCCGCCATCTGCCAGAACAGCCATTGCACGCAATCGCAACGCGCGCGCAGGTCCGACGGGAACAGCTTGCCGGTCTTGCCGCCCAGGTACATGAGGATGGCACCCGACTCGAACAGCGGCAGGGGCACGCCACCATCGGGCGGGTCGCGATCGACGATCGCGGGGATGCGATTGTTCGGTGCGATCGCGAGGAATTCCGGCGCAAACTGCTCACCCTGGCTGATGTTGACGGGGCGCAGCGTGTACGGCAGGCCCGTCTCCTCGAGATAGATCGTGATCTTGTGGCCGTTGGGCGTCGTCCAGTAGTAGAGGTCGATCATGCAGGGGGTCGTGGCTCAATAGGTGCCGGGATAGTTGCCGCCGTCGAGCAGGATGTTCTGGCCGACGAGGAAGGATGCCTGCGTGCTGCACAGGAACGCGCAGACGGCGCCGAATTCCGTCGGGTTGCCGAAGCGGCCCGCGGGAATCGCGTGCTCCGCCGACGCGATCACGTCGTCGACGCTGCGGTTCTGCGCCTTGGCGCGCGCGCTCATCATCACGGCGATGCGGTCGGTGGCGAACGTGCCCGGCAGCAGGTTGTTGATCGTGACGCCGTGCATGGCCACCTTGCGCGCGAGGCCGGCGACGAAGCCGGTGAGGCCGCTGCGCGCGCCGTTGGACAGGCCGAGCACGTCGATCGGCGCCTTCACCGACGACGACGTGATGTTGACGATGCGCCCGAAGCGGCGCGCGATCATGCCGTCGAGCGTCGCCTTGATCAGCTCGATCGGCGTCAGCATGTTGGCGTCGAGCGCGCGCAGCCACGCGTCGCGGTCCCAGTCGCGGAAGTCGCCCGGAGGCGGGCCGCCCGCATTGTTGACGAGGATGTCGGGTGCCGGACAGGCGGCGAGTGCAGCCGCGCGGCCTTCGGCGGTCGTGATGTCGCATGCGACCGCGTGCACGACGCCACCGGTCGCGGCGCCGATCTCGGCCGCCGCCTGCTGGACGGCGTCCGCCGTGCGCGCGCAGATGGTGACCTCGACACCTTCGCGCGCCAGCGCTTCGGCGCAACCGCGACCGAGACCCTTGCTCGCGGCGCAGACCAGGGCCTTGCGCCCGGCGATGCCCAGATCCATATGTATTCCTCGTGCGGATGCGCGCGGACGGGAACGTTGCGCGCGCGATGTTGCCAACGGTAACGCTGTAAGCTCGCGAGGCCTCGCGGCTACTATAGCGCATCGCCCTCCCGCGCCGGCACGGCGCGGGAAGGCCCCATCCAACGGAAAAGCGATCATGCAGGACAACCACGATCCCGACGACAAGGTCGTCAAGACCGACGCCGAATGGCGCGCGCAATTGACACCCGAGCAATACCGCGTGACGCGCGAGAAAGGCACCGAGCGCGCGTTCACCGGCCAATACTGGGACACGAGCGCCGACGGCACGTACGCGTGCGTCTGCTGCGGCGCGCCGCTGTTCGAATCGGCCACCAAGTTCGACGCCGGCTGTGGCTGGCCGTCGTTCAACGCGCCGCTCGCGTCCGGCGCGGTCGCCGAGCACGTCGACCTGTCGCACGGGATGCGGCGCACCGAGGTCGTGTGCGCGCGCTGCGATGCGCACCTCGGCCACGTGTTCGACGACGGCCCGATGCCCACCGGCCAGCGCTATTGCATGAATTCCGCGTCGCTGACGTTCGAACCGGACCGCTGACGTTGCGCGCGCTGCTGGCCGAGGACGACCCGATGATCGGCGAAGGCGTCCGGCGCGGGCTCGCGCAGGACGGCTTCGCGGTCGACTGGGTACGCGACGGCCGCGCCGCGGAGCTCGCGCTGGCGGAAGGCGTCCACGACATCGTGCTGCTGGACCTCGGCTTGCCGCGCAAGGCGGGCCTCGACGTGCTGGCGACGATGCGCCAGCGCGGCGACCTGCGGCCCGTACTCGTGCTGACGGCACGTGACGCGATCGCGGACCGTGTCGCCGGGCTCGATGCAGGCGCTGACGACTATCTCGTGAAACCGTTCGAGCTCACCGAGCTGACGGCGCGGATGCGCGCGCTGCTGCGCCGGCAGGCGGGGCGCGCCGCGCCGTCGGTCGTGCTCGGTCCGCTCGCCATCGACCCGGCGACGCACGGCGTCACGCTCGACGGCGTGGCGCTCGAGCTGTCGGCGCGCGAATACGCGCTGCTCGAGGCGCTGTGCGCGCGGCCGGGCGCCATCCTGTCGCGCGCGCAGCTCGAGGAAAAGCTGTACGGCTGGAAGGACAGCGTCGACAGCAACGCGATCGAGGTGCACTTGTCCGCGCTGCGCAAGAAGCTCGGCAGCGGCTGGATCCGCAACGTGCGCGGCGTCGGCTGGATGATCGCGCTCCCTGCGCCCGCCTCCGCGTGAACCGCCGCGCCGCCCGCCTGCCGCGATGACGTCGATCCGCCGCGCCCTGCTCGTCCCGCTCGCGCTGGGCCTCCTGCTCGCGATCGCCGGCGCCGCCGTCCTCACGTACCTCGCCGCGCGCGACGAGGCGACCGCGCTGCTGGACGTCCAGCTGCAGCAGATGGCGGCGTCGGTCACCGGCATGCCGATCCAGGCGCCGTCGACGGCGCTCGGCAGCGATGCGGCCAACCCGCTGGTCGTGCAGGTGTGGAATCGCGACGGGGTCCAGGTGTACCGGTCGGACCCGGGACGCGACGCGCCACGGGTTGCGGACACGCGCAACGCGCAGCCCGGCTTTGCCACGATCCCGGGCCGCGACGGGCTCTGGCGCGTGTTCAGCGTCGCGGGCAACGGGCAGATCGTGCAGGTGGGCCAGCCGCTGCGCGTACGCAACGAGCTCGCGGCCGCGATGGCGTGGCGCACGACGCTGCCGCTGATCATCATCGCGCCGATCCTGGGCCTCTTCGTGTGGCTCGCGATCGAGCGCGCGCTGCGGCCGTTGTCGCGGCTCGCGGGGGCGGTGCGCATACGCACGGCCGACGACCTCGCGCCATTGCCGGCGGGCGGCTGGCCACTGGAGATCGAGCCGCTCGTCGCGGCGCTCAACGCACTGCTCGCGCGCTTGCAGGAGACGCTGGCGCTGCAACGGACGTTCGTCGCCGACGCGGCGCACGAGCTGCGCACGCCGCTCGCCGCGCTGCACCTGCAGGCGCAGCTCGCGGCACGCGCACGCGACGACGGCGAACGCGGCGAAGCGCTCGCAGCGATGAAAGGTGGCATCGACCGCGCGACGCGGCTCGCGTCGCAGCTGCTGACACTCGCGCGCGAGGAGCATGCGGATGCGCGCGACGCGCTGGACGACGTCGACCTGACCGCGCTCGCGCGCGACGTGGTGCGCGACCTCGCCCCGCTCGCCGCGCAGCGCGACATCGACCTCGGCGTCAGCGGCACGGTGCCGGCAGTCGTGCGCGGTGACGCCGCGGCGCTGACGACGCTGCTCACCAACCTCGTCGACAACGCGCTCCGCTACGTGCCGGCTGGCGGGCGCATCGACGTGTCGACCGAACGCAATGGCGCCGGCGACGCGGTGCTCGCCGTCCGCGACGACGGGCCCGGCATTCCCGCGGGCGAACGCGAGACGATCTTCCAGCGCTTCACGCGCGGCTCGAATGCCAGCGCGCCGGGCAGCGGGCTCGGGCTCGCGATCGTCAAGCGCATCGCGGACCGCCACGGCGCCACGCTTGCGCTGGGCGATGGCCTCGACGGGCGCGGGCTGGGCGTTACCGTGACATTAGGGTCCGACCCTATTTTTCGGGGGCCGCCCGGCGGAAAAATAGGGTCGGACCCTATTTAAGTCTCGCTTAAGTCTGGTGCTCTACCTTGCGATGCGTGCGAGCGGTTGAGTGCTCGCGATCCATCCCACGAGGAGAGCCGTCCATGACCCAGCAGGCCCGCTTCAGTAAGACCGCCGTCACGCTCGCGATCGCCGCGGCGTTCGGCGTGGGCGCCGTCGTCGCCGACCGCCATGCCGCCATCACCAACGCGGTGGCGCAATCCCCCGCGCCCGCCGCGCAGGCGCAAGCCGCCGCCCCGGCCGCGTTCGATGCAAGCGCCGTCACGCCCGTCGCGCTGACGACCGGCGGCACCGCCAATCCGGCGGCGCTGCCGAACATCGCCGACCTCGTTGCGCGCAACGGCGCCGCCGTCGTCGAGATCAGCACCGAGAAGGTCGCGCACCGCACCGCCGGCCGCGCGATGCCCAACCTGCCGCCCTGGTTCCAGATGCCGGACGACGGCGGCCAGCAGCAAGGCCCGATGCGCGGCCTGGGCTCCGGCTTCATCGTCGACAGGAGCGGCATCATCCTGACCAACGCGCACGTCGTCGACGGCGCGGACACGGTGACTGTCCAGCTGCAGGATCGCCGCGAGTTCACGGCCAAGGTGCTCGGCGTCGACAAGGCGACGGACATTGCCGTGCTGCGCATCGACGCGAAGAACCTGCCCGTCGTCGCCACCGGCAATTCCGACGTCACGCGCGTCGGCGACTGGGTGGTCGCGATCGGCGCGCCGTTCGGCCTCGAGAACACGGTCACGAAGGGCATCGTCAGCGCGAAGTCGCGCGCGCTGCCGGGCGAGTCGATCGTCCCGTTCATCCAGACGGACGCCGCGGTCAACCCGGGCAACTCGGGCGGCCCGCTGTTCAACCTGAACGGCGAGGTGATCGGCATCAACTCGCAGATCTACTCGCGCTCGGGCGGCTTCCAGGGCCTCTCGTTCGCGATCCCGATCAACGTCGCGCTCGACGTGAAGGACCAGATCGTCAAGAACGGCAAGGTCAGCCACGGCATGCTCGGCGTGACGATCCAGGAAGTGAACCAGGATCTCGCCGACAACTTCGGCCTCAAGAACCCGGGCGGCGCGCTCGTCGGCACCGTGCAGAAGGACGGTCCCGGCGCGAAGGCGGGCCTGCAACCCGGCGACGTGATCACGGCGTTCAACGGCCGTCCGATCGCGCGCTCGAGCGAGCTGCCGGCGATGGTCGCGTCGCTCGCGCCCGGTGCGGAAGCGAAGCTGGACGTGTGGCGCGACGGCAAGTCGATCACGCTCGACGCGAAGGTCGGCTCCCGCGACGCGATGGAGAAGGTTGCGCTGAACGAGGATGGCGCGGCCTCCCCCGGCAAGCTCGGCGTGGCCGTCCGCGCGCTGACGTCCGAGGAGAAGGCCGACGCGCAGGTCGACGCGGGTGTCGTCATCGAGCAGGTGACGGGCGCTGCCGAGCGTGCCGGACTCCAGCCGGGTGACGTGATCCTCTCGATCAACCGCGTGCCCGTGAAGAACGCCGCGCAGCTCAAGGAGCTGATCGGCAAGTCGGGCAAGGTCGTCGCCCTGCTCGTGCAACGCGACGATGCGCGGATCTTCGTGCCGGTGAACATCGGCTGATCCGCAGCAAACGGTCCCCCGCGCGCCGTATCCCCCTGCGGCGCGCCGGTGGCGGGGGCTCTCTCCAGCCCCCGCCACCACCCCTCGCAAGTGCAGTAGATGTTGGCAGTAGCTGGTGGTGTGAATCTCCCTGACTGCCCGTCGCAAGGGCACCGGCCGCCGTGTGGCGGCCGTTTTTTTGGGTCCGACCCTATTTATTGCAGCGCAGGGTCGGACCCTATTTCAGGCGCGAGGCGCAATAAATAGGGTCGGACCCTATTGACAGCGTGGAATATCGGAATGATATCATTCCGATACCGCTTGTCTTCCCAGGGAACCCGCCATGAATGCGCCCCGCTTCCAACCCGCCGGCAGCCACGTCGAGCAATCGGTCACGACGTGGAACGGTTTCTTCGCGTTGTTCGTCGGCCTCGCGCTGGCGGGCGGCGCGCTGTGGCTGCTCATCTCCACGCTCGCGTCCGGGCGCCCGACGCTCGCGCCCATCGTCATCGCGATCGTCGTCCTGCTGTGCGGCGTGTTCACGCTCGCCGGCCTGTACACGCTGCAGCCCAACGAGGCGGTGATCATGCAGCTGTTCGGCGCCTATCGTGGCACCAGCCGGATGCCGGGCCTGCGCGCGTGCAACCCGTTCTACACGCGGCGCCGGATCTCGGTGCGCGCGCGCAACCTCACCGGCGAGCCGCTGAAGGTCAACGACGCGCGCGGCAACCCGATCGAGATCGCCGCCGTCGTCGTCTGGCACGTGCAGGACACGGCGAAGGCCGCGTTCGACGTCGACGACTACGAGAAATTCGTCCAGGTCCAAAGCGAGGCGGCGGTCCGCCACCTCGCCTCCTCGTTCGCCTACGACAGCGGCGAAGGCCTCGCCGACGAGCCGTCGCGCGAGAACGACGCGACGCTGCTGGGTTCCGCCGACGTCGTCGCCCGCGCGCTCGTCCGGGAGCTGCAGGCGCGGCTCGATCCCGCCGGTGTCGACGTCGACGAGGCGCGGCTCACGCACCTCGCCTATGCGCCGGAGATCGCGCAGGTGATGCTGCGCCGCCAGCAGGCCGAAGCGATCATCGCCGCGCGGCGCAAGATCGTGCACGGCGCGGTGTCGATGGTCGACATGGCGTTGACCGAACTGTCTGCGAAGAAGGTCGTCGAGCTCGATACCGAGCGCCGCGCCGCGATGGTGTCGAACCTGATGACCGTGCTGTGCGCCGACAGCGAGGTGCAGCCCGTCGTCAACACCGGCACGCTCTACCCGGGTTGACGCCGCCATGGACCGCGTTGCGTTTGCGTTCGCCTTCGTGCTGATCGTCGCGTGCGGCGCGGTGGTCGCGGCGACCGGCACGTCGCTGCCGCCGCTCGTGGCGAGCCACTTCGACATCCGCGGCGTCGCCGACGGCTTCATGCCCCGCGTCGACTACGTCATGTTCATGGTCGCGCTGACGACGCTGCTGCCGCTCGGCATCGCCGCGTCGCTGGCCATCCTGCCGCTCGTGGCGCCGCAATGGGTCAACGTGCGGGGCGCGCAGGCCTGGCTCGCCGGGCCGCAGCGCGCCGAGGCCGCGCGCTCGCTTGCGGTGCGCGGCGCGGTGCTCGCGATGCTGCTGGCGGTCTTCCTGGCGAGCGTGCACCTGCTCGTCGTTGCCGCCAACCGCCATCAGCCCCCGGTGCTGGACGCAGCACCGTTCATTGCGGCGCTGGCCGCGTTCCTGATCGCAACCGGGCTCTGGGCCCTGTCGCTGACGCTGCGCTTCCGGCGGCCGCCGGCGCTCTAGCCGATGGCGGAACGCAAGGCCTTCCTGCTGCGGATGGATCCCGCGCTGTGGAGCGCGCTGGAGTCGCTCGCACAGCGCGAGTTGCGCAGCGTCAACGCGCAGATCGAATTCCTGTTGCGCGAAGCGCTGGCGCGGCGCGGCGTCACGCCGACCGCGCCCGAGCCGCGCGACGCGGTCGGCGACGACTGAAACCGCCGACCGCCCGGTCGCGTGGGGCGCCTCCTGGTCAGGCCGCGCGCCGCAACGTCGCGGCCGCCACGAACGCGAGAACCAGACCCAGCGCCGCCAGCATGGCGCCGCTCAGCGCGGGTACGGGCGTCGCACTGACCGTCACCGGGCTCCCCACCGCGCTGATCACCACACTACCGGCATCCACGGTCGCGATCGCCGCAGACGGGCTGGCGCCCGTGTTGTACGAACCGCCGCCGCCGGCAATAAACCCGCCGTCGCCGCCGGAATAACCGCCGCCGCCGCCACCACCGGCGCAACCCGCGCCTGCACCCCCGCCGCCGAAGCCGCCAGAACCCGTGGTCGTCGCGACCCCGCCGACCAGGCCATTGGCCCACGACGACCCACCGAGGCCGTTGCAATCGCCGGCGCCGTTGGAATTGAACCCGCCGCCGGCCGATCCCCACGAGCCACTCGAAATGGCGCCGCCCGCGCCCTGGTCCGTCGTCTTCACCGCGCACGTCGAGGTCGGCGAGCTGCCGCTGCCGCCGATGGCGAATGAGGTCGTGGAGGCGTCGCACCCGTTCTGCGCCGCCTCCTCTCGCGTGCCGCCACCGCCGCCGGCGATCAGCAGCGGCGCATTGGACGCATCGACGACGAAACTGCCGCCGCCGCCGCCGCCGTTCTCGCCCGAGGCTTGGCCCCCTCCCGGCTGGCCCACGGCAATCTTGAGCGTCGTGCCGGCCGTCAGCGCGAACTGGCCACCGATGACTGCGCCATGGCCACCCGCGAACGTCGGCTCGCCGGACGCACCACGCGCTCCCGTGGCAACGATGCGGTACGTGCCGGTGGCAGGTACCGTCCATGTCTGGATGCCCGCGGCTACAGTGACCGTGGGCGATCCGCCGTAGGCGGTGTCGCACGCGGCCTGGTCAGGACCGGCCGTCCCCGTGGCGCCGCAACTCGTGAACGTCCAGGATTGCGCACTCGCGCCCGTTGCGGCAAACATGGCCGCGACGGCGAGCCATTTCGAGAAGTTGGCTTGCATGAATTACCCGGGTAGTGGATCAACCTTCGATCATAGGGCCGCGCCGTAGCTTGGTGCGAGGAATTGCTTGCGCGACCGGCCTTCTGCGCGCGCCGTTGTGGCACGCAGGCAACAGTGCCAACGCCCGGGATCTGCCTCCGTCAGGCCAGCACGCGCCGCAGGAACGCGCCGATGGCAGCGACTTCGTCGAGCACCGCGGTGTGCTCCATCGGATACGTGTGCCACTCGACGTTGTAGCCCAGCGACATGAGCTTCGTACGCGACGCTTCCGCCCATTCGAGCCGCACCACGGGATCGTAGAGGCCGTGCGCCATGAAGATGGGCACGCCCTTCGCCTGCGGCGCGGCTTCCGCAGCGAGCACGTTGCCGCCGACCAGGTACGTGGACAGCGCGACGATGCCCGCGAGCGGGGACGGGTTGCGCAGGCCGGCATACAGCGCGACCGCGCCACCCTGCGAGAAGCCGGCGAGCACGATCCGGTGCGGCACGACGCCGCGGCTCACCTCGCGCGCGATCAGCGCGTCCACGGCGCGCATCGACGCCTGCACGCCGGCGATGTCCGCACGGTCGTTGAGGTTGGCCGCCTTGATGTCGTACCAGGCCGGCATGCGCATGCCGTTGTTGATCGTCACCGGCATCGACGGCGCGTGCGGGAAGATGAAGCGCAGCGGCAACGTCGGCGGGACCTGCAACGCGGGCACGACGTCCGACCAGCCCTGCCCGGTGTCGCCGAGCCCATGAAGCCAGATCACGGCACCGGTCGGATGTGGGCCGGTTTCGATCTCGATGGCGGGAAGCAGGGCTTCGGACATGGTGCGCGGGGCGGGAGGATCGGGCAGCCGGATTCTACCCGTGCCGCCGCGCGCGACTACGAAGCGCACGCGGCAGCGACGGAACGCCCGCGCGGCGGACCGGCTTCGCGGTCAGTCGAGGTTCACGTGGGCATCGGCCGCCGACTTGCGCCAGCGCGCGACGTCGTCGCGCAGGAAGCGCCCGAAGTCCGCCGGCGTGTTGGGTGCGGCGGGGTCGACGCCGATGTCGCGCAGCTTGCCTGCCACGGCCGGGTCGGCCAGCACCTTCATCACTTCGGCGTTGATCCGCGCGACGATCGCCGGCGGCGTGGCCGCCGGGACGAGGATGCCGAACCACGTCGACATCACGAGGTCCGGGTAGCCCAGCTCCTTGGCGGTCGGCACGTCGGGCATCCGCGTGAAGCGCACGGCGTCGAGCACGGCGAGCGGCCGCAGCTTGCCGGCCTTGACCTGCGGCTCGGCGAGGATCGCGCCCAGCGTCATGAACTGCACGCGGCCGGACAGGAGGTCCGCGATCGCGTCCGGCTGGCCTTTGTAATTGATCATCTCCATGCCGATGCCGGCGTCGTGCTTGAACGTCTCCGATGCGAGATGCACGACCGTGCCGAACGACGAGCCGGCGTACGACAGCTCGCCCGGGTGCGCCTTGGCGTAGGCGACGAACTCGGTCAGCGTCTTCACCGGCAGGCTCGCCGGCACGACGAACAGGAAAGGGCTCGTGCCGATGAACGCCACCGGCGCGAAATCGCGCAACGGGTCGTAGCGCAACGTCTTGGGGCGCACCGCGGGCTGGATGGCCGTCGGCGGACTCGCCGCGAGCCACGTGTACCCGTCTGGCGCCGCCTTGGCCACCTGCTCCGTGGCCAGGTTGCCGTCGGCGCCGGGCTTCGCCTCGACGACGATCGGCTGCCCGAGCGCCGGCGCCACGCGCTCGGCGATCATTCGCGACACGACGTCGAGTTGCCCGCCCGCGGGGAACGGGATGATGAAATGGATCGGCCGCGTGGGCCAGGCGTCGTCCGCGCTCGCCGCCGTCGCGGCCGCCGCGGCAAGCGCCGCCACCAGCAAGCATTTCCATCGCTGCGTCATCGTGTACTCCTCCAGTCGGTGCCCGGTGGCCCGGGTCGTCGTTCAGCGTTGCAGGAATCCCCAGCGCATGATCGTGCGCCGCTCGAGCGGCACGAACAGCATCCGGTCCATCGCCATCCACAAAAGACCGATGACGATCATCCCCAGCACGATCACGTCGACGCGCTGCCATTGCACCGCGTCCATCGTCATGTAGCCGAGGCCGTTGCTGCCGGCGATCATCTCGGACGCGACGAGGGCCCGCCACCCATAGGCCACCGACGTGCGCATCCCGAGCAGGATCTGCATGAACGCGCCGGGCAGCACCAGTTGCGTGATCAGCGCGAGGCCGCGCCCGCCGTGGCTGCGGACGGCGCGGTGCAGCGCGAGCGGGATCGTCTCCACGCCCAGCACCGTGTTGTAGAGCGTCGCGAAGAAGATCGTGTTGGCGATCACGAAGATCACGGAGCCGTTGCCGATGCCGAACCAGATGATCGTCAGCGGTACCCACGCGATGCCCGCGATCGCCTGCAGGAAGGACAGCACCGGCCGGAACATGTCGGCGACGTGGCGGTTGAGCGCGATCGCGAGCCCGAGCGGCACGGCCAGCGCCATGCCGATGACGAAGCCGATCGCGAGCCGCGCGAGGCTGGCGCCGATGTTCGTCAGCAGCGAGCCGTCGAGCACGGACTCCTTCGCCGTCTGCAGCACGGCCGACACCGGCGGCAGCTTGTACGCCGGGTAGCTCGTCACGTGCGGCAACGCCGTCCACAACGCGAGGATCGCGGCAAACGGCAGCAGGCCGAGCCAGATGGCCTCGACGCGCGACGGTCGGATGCCGGCGTTCATGTCCGCTGTGCCGCGTCCACCGTGAGGCCCCACCGCTGCACGGTGGCGCGCTCGAACGGCCGCAGGTAGAACTGGTCGATCGCGAGCCACAGGAGGCCCATGACGATCATGCCGACGATCGTCCGCGACGTCTGCTGCGTCTGCGTGCCTTCGAAGATCAGGTAGCCGATCCCGGTCTTCGCCGCGATGATCTCGGCGAATACAAGGCCGCGGAACGCGAAGCCCGCGGCGACACGCAGGCCGGTGATCATCCCCGGCAGCGCGGCCGGCAGGATCACGTAGCGCAGCACGTCGAAACCGCTGCCGCCCAGCGAGCGCACCGCGTTCGCGAGCACCTGCGGCGCGGTGCGCATGGCGAGCAGCGTGTTGTACAGCACCGGGAAGAACACGACATAGACGAGCGCGAGGACGATCGTCTTGATCCCGTAGCCGAACCAGACGACGAAGATCGGGATCCACGCCACCTCGACCAGCGCGAACAGGAACTTGAACAGCGGCGACAGCGCCAGCGACAGCTTGCGGTTCAGGCCGACGGCGATGCCGGCAACGATGCCCAGCGCGACGCCGGTGCCCACGCCTAGCGCATAGCGGCCCATGCTGTCCGCGATGTAGACCGGCAGCACGCCCTTGCGGATCAGGTCGCCGAACGCGACGACCACGTCGGAGGGCGCCGGATAGAAATACGGGCTCATGCCGACGAGCGGCACCGAGATCTGCCACGCCGCCAGCAGCAGGCCGACGCCCAGCGCGCCCTTCAGGAAGCGCGCGACGCGCGGCGACAGCCGCGGCGACTGCGGGCGCACCGGCGCGCTCGCCACTGCGGCGTTCATCGTGGCTCCCGCATGCTCATGCGGGATTCCAGCGCGCAACGCTGTCGACCCAGTATCGACGCGCGATGTCGCGCAGCGCGGCAGGCGCGACGTCCATCATGTACACGGTGCGGTCCTGGACCTTGACGACGCGGCCCAGGTCCTGCATCACCTGCTGGTGGAAGCGCTCCGGCGCGAAGTCGAGCGTGATCGCGTAGTTGCCGTGCGTCGCCGCCAGGTCCCCAAGCGGCGCCAGCTTGCGCGCGCCGCCGACGTAGCCCGCGCCCCAGTACGCGCCGACCAGCAGCACGACGACCAGCGTCGCGATCAGCGGTGTGCGCAGGCTCATGCCGCCGCCGCCGCGGAACGATCGTGGTTCGCCGCCGCCGGTGCGCGCACGAGCTCGAGGAGCCGCTCGCGCAGCGCGGCGAAGTCCGCGTCGGCATTCATTGCCTTCCATGTGCGCTCCGCGCGCGCGAACGGCACGTCGACGATCTCGCGGATGCGCCCCGGCCCCGGCGTCATCACCGCGACGCGATCGCCGAGGAAGATCGCCTCCTCCACGCTGTGCGTGATGAAGAACACCGTCAGCGGCGAGCGTTCCGAGATGCGGACGAGCTCTTCCTGCAACACCATCCGCGTCTGTGCGTCGACCGCGGCGAACGGCTCGTCCATCAGCATGACCTCCGGCGAATTGGCCAGCGTCCGCGCCACCGCGACGCGCTGGCGCATGCCGCCCGACAGCTCGTGCGGATACTTGTGATCAACGTCGTGCAGGTTGGCAAGCGCGAGGAAGCGGCGCGCCGTCGCGTAGCGCTCGGTGCGGGCGACGCCGCGCAGCTTCAGACCGAGCGCCGTGTTGTCGAGCACGTTCATCCACGGCAGCAGCGCGTATTCCTGGAACACGACGCCACGCTCGGCACTCGGGCCACGGATCGGCTCGCCGTCCATCGCGAGCGTGCCCGCCGTCGGGCGGATGAAGCCGGCGATCGCCGACAGCAGCGTCGACTTGCCGCAACCGGACGGCCCCAGCACGCACAGGAACTCGCCCGCACGCACGTCGAGGTCGAGGCCGGCCACCGCGCGGTGCGCGGCGCCGGTCTCGGCGTTGACGTAGTCCAGCGTCAACGCCGCGATGTGGATCTTCGGCGCAGCAGGCGCCATGGCACTCCTCCTTGCGCGGCGGGCCGGGCTCTAGAGGCCCAGCGCGCGCCGCTCTGCGGCTTTCAGGTGTTCGTCGAGCGCGGTCGCGGCACCGTCCGCGTCGCGCGCCTTCAGCGCCGCGATCACCTTCAGGTGTTCCTCCAGCGCGAGCGGCAGGTAGCGTGGCGAGCGGCCGTGCAGCCGGATCATCCGGATCTTGTCGAAATTCTGCTGGTGCGCCGTCATCGTGATGTGGTTGCCCATCGCCTCGACGATGTGGTTGTGCATGCCCCAGTCCACCTGCAGCGCGGCGTCGATCAGCCTGGGATCGTCATTGGCGCCGCCGTCGAGGCGCTCGAGGATGGCCGTCGTGTCGCGTGCCATCGCGTCGATGTCCGCCATCGGCGCCTCGCGCGCGAAGCGACGCACGGCGGCGAGCTCGATGATCGTGCGGAAGTCGAACGCCTCGTGGATCAGCGTGACGCCGATGTCCGCGATCTGGATGCCGCGCTGCGGGATCAGCCGCACCAGGCTTTCCGCCTCCAGCCGCTTCAACGCCTCGCGCGTGGGACCGAGCGGCACGTCGAGCAGCTCGCACAGCTCGCCTTGCGACACGAACTGGCCCGGCACCAGGTTGCGCTTGAAGAGCTGCGTCTTGAAGCGGTCGTACGCGACCTCGCGCATCAGCGAGCGGGGCTTGGGGCGGCGTGCGGTCGAAGCCATGGTCGGGTTCCCGGCATGGGTGCGGCGGCCGCGCGCGACCTTCGACGCGCGCGCTTGCCAACCCGGGATGCCGGCGTTAGGATACCGGTGAGATATTACTCATAGCCCACGTAGAGGGCAACAGGAGGAGTCCCATGCAACGCCGAACGATGCTTGGAGCCTGCGCGGCGCTCGCCTGCGCAACGCTCGCGCTGGCCGCGCCCGCCACTGTCGCGGCCGAACCGCTGCGCGTCGCCGTGACCACCGCTGCCGAGAACGCGCCTTTCTTCTCCGCCGTCGAGAAGGGGCTGTTCGCCAAGCAGGGCCTCGACGTGAAGGTCGAGATGATGCCGAGCGGCGTCGAGATTTCCAACGCGCTGGCATCGGGCAGCGTCGACGTCGGCCTGTTCGGCACGTATCCGTTCCTGACCGCGGTGTCGCGCGGCGTGCCGCTGGTGCTGATCGGACACACCTGGAACAATGCGCTCAACAACCCGCAGAGCGAGGTGATCTCGATGGTCGGCCGCGCCGACGCGGGCGTCTCGCCGTCCGACTTGAAGCAACTGAAGGGCAAGAAGGTCGGCGTCACGCGCGGGGCTGGCGGCGAGCCCTATATCGCCGGCATCCTGCAGCAGGAAGGCATGACGCTCAACGACGTGACGCTGGTCAACACCGCGCCGTCGAGCATGGCCACGGCGCTCGCCAACAAGGACGCCGACGTGATCGTCGCGTGGGAGCCCTGGCCCAGCGCTGCGCTGACCAAGGTGCCGGGCTCGTACAAGGTGCTGTACGGCGGCTGCAAGAGCTGCTACGACGCCGGCACGCTGGTGACGACGAAGGACGTCATCGCCAAGCGGCCCAAGGACCTCGCCGCGTTCGTCGTCGCGTACGCCGAAGGACAGGCCTGGGTGCGCGGCCATCGCGAGGAAGCCGCCGAGATCTCGACGCGCTGGATCCCCGGCATGGACGCGAAGACGCTGACGCTCGCGCTGCAGGCGTTGCCGCTGGACGTCCGGATGTCGAAGAACACCGTCGACGGCTTCAAGGAGCATTCGATCCCGTTGCTGGTGTCGCAGAAGCGCATCCCCGCCGCGTTCGATCCGACGCCCGCGATCGACAACCAGTTCGTCGCCGCCGCGATGAAGAAGGACCCGTCCGCGTTCGCCGACCTGAAGCCGCTGCCGGCCGACAAGCAGCTGCCCTGACGCACCCCGGCCCGGGTGCGCGCCGGTCCGCGGCGTGCACCCGCTGCACGACGTCGATGACCCGCCCCAACCTCCTCTTCATCTTCAGCGACCAGCACGCCCAGCACGTGGCCGGTTGCTACGGCGACGCCGTCGCGCAGACGCCCCACCTCGACACGCTGGCGGCGGGCGGCGTGACGTTCGACCGCGCCTACTGCCCGTCGCCGCTGTGCGTGCCGAGCCGCATGTCGATGCTGACGGCCCGCCATCCGTACGAGCAGGAGTGCTGGACCAACGACGACTACCTGCGCTCCGACGCGGCGACGTGGCTGCACGCGCTGGGCGCGGGCGGCTACCGGCCGCAACTCGCCGGCCGCCTGCACTCGATGGGGCCGGACCAGCTGCACGGCTACGCGGATCGCAGCGTTGGCGATCACAGCCCCAACTGGGGCGGCGTGCCGCGCCACGACCTTGGCGTGCTGAACCGCGCCAACGATCCGTGGCCCGAGAGCCTGGTCAACTCCGGCGTCGGTCAGTCCGCCTACCAGGTCAAGGATGCCGAAACGGCGCGCGCCGCATGCGATGCGTTGCGCGAGCATGCCGCACGCCGCGCGCGTGGCGACGACGCTCCGTTCTGCCTGACCGTGGGCTTCCTGCTGCCCCATCCGCCGTACGTCGCATGGCGCGAGGACTACGAACGCTTCGCCGACCGCGTGCCGCCGCCGCGGCATGCGGGTCCGCCGTCGCCCGAGCATCCGTGGGAGCGATGGTGGCGTGGCGACCGCAAGCTCGACGCCGTCGATGCGGACGCCGCGCTGCGTGCGCGCACGGCCTACTACGCGCTGACGTACCGGCTCGACCGCTATCTCGGTGACGTGCTGGCGACGCTGGACGCGACCGGCCAGGCCGACAACACGCTGGTCGTCTACACGACCGACCACGGCGACCAGCTGGGCGAACGCGGCCTGTGGTGGAAGCACACGCTGTACGAAGACTCGGTGCGCGTGCCCCTCGTGATGCGCTGGCCTGGCCAGCTGCCGGCCGGCGAGCGGCGCGCACAGGTCTGCAACCTGATCGACGTCGCGGTCACGATGGTCGACGCGCTCGGCGCGCCGGCGCTGCCGCATGCGACAGGCCGCAGCCTGCTGGGCGTCGCGCGCAACCCGCACGCGACGTGGGTCGACGAGACATTCTCCGAACACTGCACCGACACCGTGCCCGCCTGGACCGGCGGTCGCTCGGTCCAGCAGCGGATGGTGCGCAGCGGCGCGCACAAGCTCATCTACAGCCACGGCGACGCGCCGATGCTGTTCGACCTCGCGCGCGATCCCGACGAGCGCCACGACCTTGCCGGGGATCCCGCGCATCGCGCGTTGCGCGAGCGGCTGCTCGCGCGCGTGCTCGACGGCTGGGATCCGGACGCGATCGCGACGCGCATCGCGGCGCGGCGGCGCGAGAAGGACGTGATCGACGCGTGGGCGCGCCACGTGCATCCGCGCGACGAGTTCCGATGGCCGCTGACGCCGGAGCTCAACCGCATCGAGCCTGTGCAGTCGTGAGTTCGCCGGCCACGTCCGCCGCCCCTGCCGCCGCCGGGCCGGGTATCCGCTGGCCGCGCCTCGGCCTGGGCTGCGCTGCGCTGGGCACCCCGGCGCCGGGCGTTACCGACGCCACTGCCGCGGCGACGCTCGACCTCGCGTGGGAGCGTGGCATCCGCTGCTACGACGTCGCCCCGCTGTACGGCGGCGGCCTGGCCGAAGAGCGCCTCGGTCGCATGCTGCGCGACAAGCCACGCAACGAATACGTGCTGTGCACCAAGACCGGCGTCACGCGTCCGTACGGCCAACCCGCGACACCGCCGGGCTCGACGGTACCGCGCAGCGCCGATCGCTGGGACTACGGCCGCGCGGCCACCCGCGCGTCGGTGCTGCGCAGCCTCGAGCGGCTCGGCGTCGCTTACCTCGATGTCGTCCACCTGCACGATGCCGAGGATCACCTGGATGCCGCGCTCGACGCGTATGCCGAGCTCGAGGCGCTGCGCGCCGAAGGGCTCGTGTGCGGCATCGGCATCGGTTCCAATCTCGTCGCGCCGGTGCAAACGCTGCTCGGGCAGCGGCGCTTCGACGCGGTCCTGCTCGCCGGCCGCTACACGTTGCTCGACACCAGCGGCGCCACGCTGATCGCGGACGCCGCCGCGCGTGGCGTCGCCATCGTGGCCGGCGGCATCTACAACTCGGGCATCCTGGCGACGGGTCCGCGCGCGGACGCGACGTTCGCGTACCGTCCCGCCGCGCCCGACGTGCGCGCCCGCGCGGAGCGCCTTGCGGCCGCCTGCGCGCGGCACGCGGTGCCCCTCGCCACCGCAGCGTTGCAGTTCGTGCTGGCCAATCCGGCGGTCCGCACGGTGCTGCTCGGGCCGCGTACGCCTGCGGAGCTCGAGCAGAACCTGGCCGCTGCGGCGCAGGCGGTGCCCGCTGCACTGGCACAGGAGCTGGCCGCGATGGCGAGCCCGCCGCAGCCGATCCCGCTGTCGATCGCGTGAAGTCCGCTCGAGGAGAACACCGTCATGATCACCGCCATCCGCCGCCGTCTCGGGCCCGCATTGCGGATGCTCGCGTTCGCAGCGGGCACCACGCTGCCACTCGCGGTCCACGCGCAGGCGGTGGTGCCGATCCGCATCGGCGCCGCCAACGCGACTGACCACGCTGCCGCGTTCATCGGCGTCGAAAAAGGCATCTTCGCGAAGCACGGCCTCGACGCGAAGGTCGTCATGTACCAGAGCGGGCCCGAGATGATCAACGGCCTGCTCAACGGGCAGCAGGACGTCAACATCATGGGCTCGGTGCCCTTCCTCGCCGGCGTGTCGCGCGGGCAGCCGCTCGTGCTGATCGGCCACCTGCATGGCGACGCGACGCGCCAGTACTACGCCGACAACAATTCGATCGTCGCGTCGGCCGCGTCCGGCGTGAAGGCGAACGACGTCAAGGCGCTCGCCGGCAAGAAGATCGGCCTGCCGCGCGGCACCGGCGCCGAAGGCTACCTGCTCGGCATCCTCGGCGAGAACGGCGTCAAGGTGGCAGACGTGACGCTCGTCAACCTGCAGCCGTCGAACCAGGTGACGGCGCTCATGCAGAACCAGGTGGACGCGATCGCCGCGTGGGAGCCGTGGGCGTCCGCGGCCGTCGCGCGCGTCCCGCGCGCCGTGCGCGTGGTCTCGGCGGGCTGCAAGAGCTGTTACGACCCCGGCACGATCCTCACGACGCGCGACGAGGTCAAGACGAATGCCGAGGCGCTGCGCCGCTTCGCCGTCGCGTTCGCGGAAGCGCAGCAGTGGCTGCGCCAGCATTACGACGAAGCGGCCGAGATCAACATGCGCTGGGTGTCCGGCGTGGACCTCGACGTGATGAAGCAGGCGATCCGCCGCTCCAACTACGACATGCGGCTGTCGCGCAACACGCAGGATGGCTACACGAGCAAGGCCGTGCCGCTGCTCGTCGCCGACAAGCGGATGACGCCGGGCGTCGACCTGGGCGCCGCGATCGATCCCGAGTTCGTGCTGTACGCCGAGAAGACCGCGCCACAGTACTTCAGCGACCTGCCGCCGATCGCGGCCGACCGGAGGTTCTAGGCGCCCATGCGCATCGACGCCCACCTCCACTTCTGGCAACCCGACTGCGGCTTCGACAACCGACCGATCGCGGACCACCCGTTCTATCGCCGCGACTTCATGCCGGCCGACGTCGCGCCGGCGCTGGCTGCGGCGCGCATCGACGCTGCCGTGCTCGTCCAGGCGGCGCCGCAGGTCGCCGAGACGACGTGGCTCGCAGCACAGTTCGGCGGCGACCCGCGCTTTGCCGCGATCGTCGGCTGGGTGGATCTCGACGTCGCCCACGCCGACTTCTCGCCTCTGCTCGACGCGCCGGTCGTCGCGGGCCTGCGCGCGCAGTTGCGCCGCATCGCGGACGATCGCTTCGTCACGCGGCCGGACGTCGTCCGCAACCTCGGGCGTGCGCTGGCGGCGGGCCTGGGCGTGACCATCCTCGCGGAACCGCGCCACTACGACGTGCTGCCCCCGGTGCTCGACGCATTGCCGCCCGGGCCGATCACGTTCAATCACATGGGCATGGCCAACGCCACGACGGACCGCGCCGCGTGGCGCGCCGCGTTGCAACGCTTCGCGCGGCGGCCGGACAGCTACCTGCAGTGCTCGGGCCTGCCGTTCCTGTTCGGCGACGGGTGGCGCGCACCCGACGTGCTGTCGCGCCTCGACGAGGCGCTCGACATCTTCGGCCCGCAACGCCTGCTGTTCGCGAGCGACTGGCCGATGCTGCTCCGCTTCGCCACCTACGTCGAATGGGTGGACGCCGTCGAGTCGATGATCGCGCGCCGCGGCCTCGCGGCCGCCGACCGCGACGCGATCTTCGGCGGCAACGTCGTCCGTTCGCTCCCACGCCTGGCCGCGCGCGTCGCGGCCGCGCCCTCACCTGCCCCCGCCTCCACAGGAGTCACCCCGTGAAACGATCCGAAATCAATGCGGCGATCGAGAATGCGATGGCCGCGTTCGCCCGCCACGACGTCCGCCTCCCCGAATGGGGCTACTGGCCCGCCGAGCGCTGGAAGACCGCCGGTCCCGAGATGAGCCGCGTCACGCGCAACGCGCTCGGGTGGGCGTGCACGGATTTCGGCCAGGGCGATTTCAGGAACATCGGCATCACGATGTTCGACGTGCGCAACGGCACGCGCGAGTTCCCGGACGAAGGCACGCCTTACGGCGAGAAGATCTACTGCCTCAACCCCGGCCAGCGGCTGCCGTTCCACTTCCACTACAACAAGAAGGAAGACATCATCAGCTACCACGGCGGCACGCTGATGATCCAGCTCTACAACTCGCGTCCCGACCAGTCGATGGACGAGGAGTCGGACGGCGTCGTCTATTGCGACGGCGTACGCCACACGTTCCGCGCGGGCCAGATCTTCGAGATCCCGCGCGGCGGCAGCCTGACGATCGTGCCCGGCCTGTTCCATCGCTTCTGGGCCAAGGAGACGGACGGCGTGCTCGTCGGCGGCGAGATCTCGACGATCTCGGTGCCCAAGACGGACAACCACTTCGGCGGCAACGCGCGCCGCTTCGTGCCGATCGACGAGGACGAGCCGCCGCGCTGGTTGCTCAACGTCGATTACCCGAAGCTGCACGAGGTCGCCTGATGGCAGGTCGCCTGCAGGGACGCGTCGCGGTCGTCACCGGCGGCGCGTCGGGGATCGGCGCCGCGACCGGCGCGCTGTTCGCCGCCGAAGGTGCGCGCGTCGCATTCGCGGACCTGGACGCCGCGGCGGCGCGACGGCAGGCCGCCACCGTGGGCCACGGCTCGCTCGGCCTGGGCGTCGACGTCGTCGACGAAGACAGCGTGATGGCGATGGCGGGCGCGGTACGGGAAGCGCTCGGCCCCGTCGACATCCTGGTCAACAGCGCCGGCATCATGCGCAAGGCGTGGGTGAAGGACATGCCGCGCGCGCTGTGGGACCAGGTGCTCGCCGTCAACCTCACCGGGACGTTCCTCGCCAGCAAGGCGGTGCTGCCCGACATGATCGCGAAGAACGCGGGCCGCATCGTCAACATCGCGTCGATCGCGGGCAAGGTCGGCGAGCCCACGGCCAGCGCGTACAGCGCGTCCAAGTTCGGCGTCATCGGCTTCACGCGCTCGCTCGCGATCGAAGTGGCGAAGCACAACGTGCTGGTCAACGCGATCTGCCCGGGCCCCATCGCGACGCCGCTCGGCGAGCAGGGCTGGCGCGAAGGCGCCGAAATCGAAGGCGTGGGCCTCGACAGGATCATGACGCGCGTCAACGGGCGTTCACCGCTGGGCCGGCTCGGCACCGTCGAGCAGGTCGCGAGGATGGCCGCGTTCATCGCGTCCGACGATTGCGACTTCACCACCGGCTCGGCGTTCAACGTCGACGGCGGCATCATCATGACGTAGCGCGCCACGATGGCCAGCCGCGATCCCGCCCGCCCGAACATCCTGTTCATCCTGTCCGACGACCAGGGTGCGTGGTCGCTCGGCTGCGCAGGCAACGACGAGATCCGCACGCCGCACCTCGACGCGCTCGCGGCAACGGGCATCCGCTTCACCGATTTCTTCTGCACGTCGCCGGTCTGCTCGCCGGCGCGCGCGTCGCTGATGACGGGTTGCATCCCGTCGCAGCATGGTGTCCACGACTGGATCCGCGACGGCAACGTGGGCGCCACGCGCATCGACTACCTCGCGGGCCAGTCCCTTCTCACGGACCACTTCGCCGCGGCCGGCTGGCGTTGCGCGCTGATCGGCAAGTGGCACCTGGGCGCGAGCGATGCGCCGCGTCCCGGCTACGTGCGCTGGTTCGCGCACCAGTCGGGAATGAGCCGCTACTACGACGCGCCGATGTGCGACGAGACGCGCCTCGTCGACGCGCCCGGCTACCTGACCGAAGTCCTCACCCACTCGGCGCTCGGCTTCCTCGATGCCGAGGCCGCGCGCGACGAGCCGTTCTGGCTGAGCCTCAACTACACGGCGCCGCACTATCCGTGGATCGACTCGCACCCGCGCGAATACACGGACCTGTATCGCGACTGCCCGTTCCACTCGTGCCCCGACGAGCCGCCGCATCCCAATTCCGCGAGCGGCAATCCGGCCACCGACGCGGGCCATGCGCAGCGGCGCGCGAACCTGATCGGCTACTACGCCGCGATGACCGCGATGGACGCCGGCATTGGCCAGGTGCTCGCCGCCCTGGCGGCGCACGACCTCGCGCGCAGCACGCTGGTGATCTTCATGAGCGACAACGGGATGAACTGCGGCCATCACGGCATCTGGGGCAAGGGCAACGGCACGCGCCCGCAGAACATGTACGACACGTCGGTCAAGGTCCCCTGCATCTTCGCGCAGCCGGGCCGCGTCGCGCCGGCCGTCAGCGACGCGATGCTGTCCGGCTACGACGTCTATCCGACGCTGCTCGATTACGCAGGCCTGCCGCCGCACCGTACGCCGCGGATGCCCGGGCGCAGCTTTGCCGGCCTGCTGCGCAGCGGCCGCGCGCGCGCGGACGCCGCGGTGGTGGTGTACGACGAATACGGCCCGACGCGGATGTTGCGCACGCGGGACTGGAAATACGTGCACCGCTACCCCGACGGACCCCACGAGCTCTACGATCTCGCCGGCGACCCCGGCGAGCGGCGCAATCGCGTCGACGATCCCGCCTGCGGCGCAACGCTCGCCTCGCTGCGCGCGCAGCTCGACGCGTGGTTCGCCGACCACGTCGACCCGCTGCAGGATGGCGCCCGCAAGCCCGTGATCGGCACCGGCCAGCTCGCGCTGTCGAATCACGGCGCGCACGACGCCGCGGCGTTCGCGCTGCAGCCCATCGTCGCCCTCACGATCCCCACCCGGAGCCCGCAAGCGTGACGCGCCCCACGGACGACATGAACGGCGGCGCACCGTCGCGCCGCGCGCGCTGGCTTGCCAAGTACGGACTCGGCTTCCTGACGATCGCCGTCATCATCGGCGTGTATTGGCTCTACACGCTGCAGCCGCAAGCCAACCGGACGCTGACGCCGCCGCCGCCCAAGGTCGTCGCGGCATTCGTGGCGGCGATCGCGGACGGCTCATTGTTCGTCAACATCGGCTGGAGCCTTTATCGCGTCGTCATCGGCTTCGCGATCGGCACGCTGCTGGCGGTGCTGATGGGCTGCACGGCTGGCTGGTTCCGTTATGCAGGCTACGTGCTGAACCCCATCATCGAGGCCATCCGGCCCATCCCGGCGCTCGCGTACATCCCGCTGATCATCGTGTGGGTCGGCATCGACGAGCCGGCGCGAATCCTGATCATCGTGCTCGCCGTCTTCAAGCCCACCGTCGTCAACACGCGTCAGGGGATGCAGGAGGTGCCGCGGATCTACGTCGAGGCGGCCGAAGCGCTCGGCGCGTCGCGGATGACGACGTTCTGGCGCGTCGGCTTCCCGAACGCGATCCCGTACATCGTTTCCGGCATGCGCAACGGCCTCGCCGCCGGCTTCCTGGCGCTGGTCGCGGCCGAGCTGATCGCATCGTCCAACGGCTTGGGCTTCCTGATCTCCAACGCGGGCCAGAACCTGCAGATCGACGTCGTGCTGATGGGCATCGTCGTGATCGGTGTCGTGGCCACGCTGCTGGACGCCATCGCCGTGCGTGCGCAGGCCTACCTGACGCGCTGGAGCGAGGTGCGCCAATCATGAGCGACGCGATCGAAGCAGCACTTCAAGCGACGCCTGCGATCGAGATCAAGGACGTCTGGCGCACGTTCCAGCGGCTGGACGGCAGCGCCCCGTTCACCGCGCTGCAGGACATCCGGCTCGACGTGCGCGCGGGCACGTTCGTCGCGATCATCGGCGGCTCGGGCTGCGGCAAGTCGACGCTGCTGCGGATCATCGCGGGGCTCGTACCGCCGTCGCGCGGGACCGTGCTGCACGAAGGCAAGCCGGTGCACGGCCCCCACCACTCGCGCGGCTTCGTGTTCCAGGGCGACGCGGTGTTTCCGTGGCTCACGGTGCGCCGGAACATCGAGTTCGGCCTGCAATGCCGCGGCATCCCCGCCGCGGAACGCAAGCGCACCGCGGAGACGTGGGCCGCCGCCGTCGGGCTCGCGGACTTCATCGAGGCGTTTCCCAAGGAGCTGTCGGGCGGCATGCGCAAGCGCGTCGACCTCGCGCGCGTCTACGCCAACGATCCCGACGTGCTGCTGATGGACGAGCCGTTCGGCGCGCTCGACGCGCAGACCAAGGAGCGGATGCAGGTCGAGCTGCTGGGCCTGTGGGACCGCACGCGCAAGACCGTGCTGTTCGTCACGCACGACGTCGACGAGGCCGTGTTCCTCGCCGACGAGATCGTCGTGATGGCGGCAAGACCGGGGCGCATCGCCGAGCGGATCAAGGTGCCGCTCCCCCGCCCCCGCGACGAGCGCTCGCGCGTGTCCGACGCGTTCGAGGAGACGCGACGGCGGCTGCGCAAGCTGCTCGAGGATCTCGCACCCGCCACGACGCCCGCGCGTTGACCCTTTCAACACCGACGCGCGACCAGCGCGCACTTCAAGCCGAGGAGGCCACCATGTCGTCACGACCGCAGACCCGTTGCACCACCCGTTGGACCCGCGCCGTCGCCGTGGCGGCCGTCGCGCTGAGCGCGCTCGTGCCGTCGCTCGCCTCCGCGGCCGGCGCGCCCGAGACACTGTCGTTCGGCGTGCTGCGCGCGCCGACCGGCGCGCTCGCCGTCGTCGCCAGCGACAAGGGCTGGTTCGAGCAGGCGGGCGTCAAGGTCAAGCCGATCAGCTTTGCCGAAGGCGGCGGCCCTGCGATCATCCAGGCGATGGCCGGCGGCGAGCCCGACGTCGCGCTGCTGAACCTCGCGACGGCCGTCCTGGCGCTGAGCCAAAGCAGCTTCGACGTGCAGATCATCGCGGTGCCGGACGACCCCGTGATGGCACTGCCGCTGATGGCCCGTGCCGGCATCAACTCGGTCGCGGACCTGAAAGGCAAGGCGGTGTCGACGCCGTCCAACGGCGGCCAGTATTACCTGCTCGCGCGGATCCTCAAGGCGCATGGCATGGACTTAAAGGACATCGACTTCAAGCCGATGCCGATCGGCCAGGCGCAGGCGGCGTTCATCGCGGGCCGCCTCGATGCCGTCGTGCCTTCCGCCAACGGCATGGTGCTGATCCCGAAGGCGTTGCCGGGAGCGCACGTCATCGCCACGGGGCGTGATCTCGGTGGCGGCAAAGGCGACCCGGTGATCAATCCGGACGTGCTCGTCGCGACGCGCACGGCGATCCAGAAGCATCCGGAGGCATTGAAGGCATTCATCAAGGCCTACCAAGGCACCGCGGTATCCACGCTGCAGAATCCTGCGACGCGCAAGCAGACGATCGACGAGATCCAGCAGTACATGAAGAGCGCGGGCGCGGGTGCCCAGGAGCTCGACGCGGCAATCAAGTCGACGGACGCGATCCAGTTCTTCAGCTACGACGAATCGAAGAAGCTGCTCGAAAGCGCGGCGTTCAGGAAGGCCGTCCAGGACCAGGGCGAATTCTGGTACGCGGCCGGCGTGTTGAAGACCCGCCCGGACCTGTCGAAGGCAGTCAACGCATCGCTGATGCAATGACGTAGCCGGGCCGCCCAACTTCTCCTTTCATCGCGCAACCATGCACACCGACGATCCGGCCGCGGGCTGGCAGGGCCACATCGGCCGCACGCTGCAGGACTCCACGCCGTGGTGGGCGCCGCGCACCGCGGCGCCCGCGGGCGCGCCGGACATCGTCGTGTTCCTGCTCGACGACCTGGGCTTCTCCGACTTCGGCTGCTTCGGCGCCGAGATCCGCACCGCGGCGATCGACCGGATGGCGCAGCGCGGCGTGCGCTTCGCCAACTACACGACGGTGCCGATGTGCACGCCGGCGCGCGCCGCCTTCCTGACCGGCAAGAATCCGCACGCGGTCGGCTGCGGCTGGCTCACGTTCAACGATCCCGGCTTTCCCGGCTATCGGGCCGGGGAGATGACGCGCGACACGCCGACGCTCGCCGAGATCCTCAAGGACAATGGCTATTCGACGTACATGGTCGGCAAGTGGCACAACACGGCCGACCACGCGACGACGTCGTCGTCGGATCGCAGCTCGTGGCCGCTCGCGCGCGGCTTCGACCGCTTCTATGGCTTCCTGGGTGGCGAGACGCACTACTTCGCGCCGTCGCAGCTCATCGAGGACAACACGCTGCTCGACCAGGACGTCTATCGCGATGGCTACTACTGCACCGACGACTGGACCGACAAGGCGATCAAGATGGTGAAGGAGCACGCCACCACGTCGCCAGGCAAGCCCTACTTCCTGTACGTCGCGCACAACGCCCCGCATGCACCGCTGCACGCCAAGACCATCGACCTCGCGCGCTATCGCGGCGTCTACGACGCTGGCTGGGACGTGGTCCGCGCGACGCGTGTCCAGCGGCAGGTCGACGCGGGCATTTTCGAGCGCGCACCGGAGCTCGCGCCGCACAGTCCCGGCGTGCCGCGCTGGGACGACGTGGACCCTGCGCGCCGCGACCTGATGGCGCGCTACATGGAGCTGTATGCCGCCATCGTCGACAACATCGACCAGAACGTCGGCCGCCTGCTGGATACGCTGGAAGCACTGGGTCGGCTTGACAACACGCTGGTGCTGATCACGTCCGACAACGGCGCCAACGGCATCGGCGGCCCGGATGGCGCGGCCAACAACCTGTCGAAGCGCCTCACGCAGCACGAGGATCCGGCGTGGGTGCGGCAGCTGTACGAATCCGGCGAGCTGGGCGGGGCCGCGTCGTGGCCCACGTATCCGCTGGGCTGGACCGACGT
>JAFEDG010000164.1 GCA_018241745.1 Pseudomonadota bacterium | reverse complement strand
TCGTCGCATGCGACGAGGCCTTTTTGTCGGCGGCGCGTCGGCGCGGTGTTGCGTTCGCATCGTGCGCTGCAATAAATATTTGCAGTTGGCGCAACAAATTCCTGCATCGCTATGGCATACTGCAAGTGTGCGGTGCAGCAACGCATCGCAACTGTGTTCCTCACCTCCTCCTGTAGGGATACAGCCTCGAGCCCCGCCGACTCCGTCGACGGGGCTTTTTTTACTGCATGTGCTGGCCGCCGTTGATCGCGATGTTGGCGCCGGTCAGGAACGCGGCTTCCTCGCTGCACAGATAGGCGACGAGGCCGGCGACTTCCTCCGGCTTGCCCAGGCGGCCCATCGGGATCTGCGGGATGATCTTCGAGTCGAGCACGTCCTTCGGGATGGCCATCACCATCTTGGTCCCGATATAGCCGGGCGAGATCGTGTTGACCGTGACGCCCTTGCGCGCGACTTCCAGCGCGAGCGCCTTGGAGAACCCGTGCATGCCGGCCTTGGCCGCCGAGTAGTTGGTCTGGCCGAACGCGCCCTTCTGGCCGTTGACCGACGAGATGTTCACGATGCGGCCCCAGCCACGGTCGACCATCGCGTCGCAGACCTGCTTGGACATGTTGAAGCACGAGTCGAGGTTGGTCTGCATGACGGCGTCCCAGCTCGCCTTGTCCATCTTCTTGAAGGTCATGTCGCGCGTGATGCCCGCGTTGTTGACCAGCACGTCGATGGGCCCCACGTCCGCGACGACCTGGCGGACGCATTCGGCGGCGGAATCGAAGTCGGCGACGTTGCACGGGTACGCGCGGAACGCATAGCCGCCGGACTTCATCGACGACAGCCATTCGCCCGCCTTGCTGTTGCCGGGCGAGTAGGTCGTCACGACCGTCTGGCCGAGCGCCGCGAGCTTCATGCAGATCGCCTCGCCAAGTCCCCCCATGCCGCCGGTGACGAGCGCGATACGTCCCTCGTGTGCCATCCTCATGTCCTCCGTCGGGCGCGCGCGCCGCGCACCGGCGCGGGCGGCCCCTCTTCGTGTGTTCGTTGCGCAGTGTAGGCAACGCCAGCGCGGCTGTCACGCCGCAGTGCGCCGCCCGGAGGCTCAGTCGCGTTCGCGCACGTAGCGGCCGGGCGCCGCGTCGAGCACCGGATGCGCGGCGTCGCCTGCCCGCGCGGGGGCCTTGCGGCGCGTGCCGCCGTGCGCCGCGAGCCACGCATGCCAGTGCGGCCACCAGCTGCCCGGCGTCGCGGTGGCACGCGCGAACCAGTCGTCGCCTTCGTCGGTGACGAGTTCGTTCGTCCAGAAGTTACGCTTCGGCGGCTCGGGCGGGTTGACGACGCCGGCGATGTGGCCTGAGGCGCCGAGCACGAACGTCGTGTCGCCGCCGAGCAGCGACGTCGTCCGGTACGCGCCGCGCCAGGGCACGATGTGGTCCTCGCGCGCCGCGAACACGTAGGCGGGCATGCGCACGCGGCGAAGGTCCACCGGCGCCCCCGCGATCGTCAGCGCGCCCGGCTCGCGCAACCGGTTGGCGAGGTACATCTCGCGCAGGTAGTACGCGTACATCGGGCCGGGCAGGTTGGTCGAGTCGCCGTTCCAGTACAGGAGGTCGAACGCCGGCGGCGTCTGGCCCTTGAGGTAGTTGTTGACGACGTAGTTCCAGACGAGGTCGTTGGCGCGCAGGCTCGAGAATGCGCACGCGAGCTCGTTGCCGAGCAGCCGGCCGCCGGCCAACAGTGCGGGCTCGCGCGCGGCGAGGAACTCCGGCGACAGGTAGACGCCGATCGGGCCCGGGTCCGTGAAGTCGAGCAGCGTCGTGAGCAGCGTCACACTGGCGACGCTCGTGTCGTGGCGTGCGGCGAGCACGGCAAGCGCTGCGGCCAGCAGCGTGCCGCCGACGCAGAAGCCCAGCGCGTTCACGTCGCGGCTGCCGCTGATCGCGCGCGCCTCGGCCAGCGCGCGCAGCACGCCATCCTGGATGTAGTCGTCGAATGTCAGCGCGCCGAGGGCCGCCGGAATGTTGCGCCACGACACCATGAACACCGTGTGGCCCTGCGCGACGGCATGGCGGACGAACGAATTGCGCGACGTCAGGTCGAGGATGTAGAACTTGTTGATGCACGGCGGCACCATCACCAGCGGGCGCCGGAATACGGTAGGCGTGGACGGCGCGTACTGGATCAGCTCGATCAGTTCGTTGCGGTACACGACGCTGCCTGGCGTCGTCGCCAGGTTACGGCCGACCTCGAATGCCTCGCGGTCGGTCTGCGAGATCCGCCCGCGCAGCGCGTCGTCCGCCAGGTTGGCCATCCCCTGCACGAGACTCGCGCCGTCGGTGGCAAGCGCGCGCTGCACGACCTCCGGGTTGGTGGCCACGAAGTTGGTCGGTGCGATCGCGTCGAGGTACTGGTCGACGACGAAGCGCAGGCGCTCGCGGTCGTGGGGCGCGGCGTCGACGTCGGCGGCCAGCGCGCGCAGGTAGTCCCCGTACAGCAGGTAGCTCTGCCGCAGCCAGGAGAAGTAGGGCAACGTGTGCCATTCGTGCGCGGCGAAACGGCGGTCGTCGGCGTGGTCCGCGATCTCGGGCGGCGCGGCGGTGCCGGCCGTCAGCACGGCGGACCACAGCGACTGCAGCTGCGAGGCGAACCGCTCGGTGGCGGTGACGAGGGCGCTGGGCGCGAGCGGCGGCGGCGACATGCCCCGATGTTATCGTGGCGGCCGTGCTGCCGCCGGCAGTTCGCGAAAGGCGCACCCGATGCACATCATCATCATGGCGTGGCTGTTCGTCATCGCGACGATGGCGGCTACGCTGCCACGCGCCGCGGCCGGCATCGCGCTGTTCGTCGTCGCGGGCGTGCTGCCGGTGGCCGCGTGGTGGGTGCTTGCGCTGCGCCGGGCGCGTGCACGGCGCGCGCGCCTGGCGCCTGATCAGGCGAGCCAGGCAAGCGTCGCCAGCCGCCGCGAGTCGCGGTCGCGGCGATAGGAAAAGAAGCGGGCGGCATCGCGGACCGTGCACGCGGCATCCGCGTCCACGACGGCGACGTCGAGCGCCGCAAGGCGCCGTCGCGCGAGCGCAGGCAGGTCCGCGAGCCAGTGGCCGTCGCCGCGCGGCAGGAATGCGGCCTGCGCGCCGGGGTCCCGGGCGACGAAGGCGTCGACGACGTCGGCACGGACTTCGAATGCCGTCGGCCCGATCGCGGGGCCGAGCCACGCGATGAGCGCGCCCGGTGCCGGCGCCATCGCGGCCACCGTTGCCTCGATGACACCCGCCGCCAGGCCGCGCCACCCGGCGTGCGCGACGCCCAGCACACCGCCGTCACGCGTCGCGAGCACGACGGGCAGGCAATCGGCATGGCGGATCGCGAGCGGCGCGCCGCGCTCGCGCGTGATGGCGGCGTCGGCGCGCGGCGGCGTGGTCCGCAGCGCGGCCGCATGGGCGGCGTCGACGACGACGACATCGGTGCCGTGCACCTGCTCGAGCCACACGGGCGGCGCCGGCAACCGCGCGGCAAGCCACGTGACGGCGCGCGTGTCGCGCGTGTCGAATTCCGGCCACGGCGCGTCGCGGGTCGTCGCCACGGCGTGCACGCCTGCCGGCAATTCCTGCGCGCGAACCCACGCGTCGGGCAGCGCCGTCGTCATGCGTCATCGTCCTCGCCGTCGTCGCCGCGCTCTGCGGACAGTGCCGCGGCACGCGCGGCCAGCGCATCGCGCAGCTGCGCAAAGTCGGCCGGCGGATCCGCGCGCCAGCGCATCTCGCGACCGGTCGCCGGATGCGCGAGCGCGAGCTTCCATGCGTGCAACGCCTGGCGCGGCGGGATCATGATGCCCGGCAGCGTGCGCCTCGCGCCATACGCCGGGTCGCCGAGCAGCGGATGCCGGATCGCCGTCATGTGCACGCGGATCTGGTGCGTGCGGCCGGTGTCCAGCGTGCACTGGACGAGCGTCGCGACGCCGTAGTCGGCGAGCGGCTCGACGTGCGTGCGCGCTGCGCGGCCACTTGCGACGACCGCCATCGACGTGCGCTCGGTCGGGTGACGGCCGATCGGCGCGTCGACCGTGAGCGGTTGCTCGATCCGGCCCCAGGCGAGCGCCAGGTACTGCCGGCGGACCGTGCGCGCGGCGATCTGCCGCGTCAGCGACGTCTGCGCCTCGGGCGTCTTCGCGACCACCATGAGGCCGCTCGTGTCCTTGTCGAGACGGTGGACGATGCCCGCGCGCTCCAGGTTCGCGAGCGCGGGCGCGTGGTGCAGCAGCGCGTTCAGCAGCGTGCCTTCGCGATGCCCGCTGCCGGGATGGACGACGAGGCCGGCGGGCTTGTCGATGACAAGCAGGGCGGCGTCCTCGTGGACGACGGCGAGCGCGATCGCTTCCGGCGCATCGAACGTCGCGGCCACCGGTGCCGGCGGTCGTACGGCAAGCACTTCGCCGCCGGCGATGCGCAGCCGCGGCAACGCCGCGTGCCCGTCGACGTCGACGTGCCCGCCGGCAATCCATTGCTGCAGGCGGGTGCGCGAATGCGCGGGATACAGGCGCGCGAGCGCCTGGTCGAGGCGCAGGCCCGCGAATTCGACGCCGAGCGTCGTCGTACGGGGCGCGGAGGCGGCAAGCGGCGGAGCGTCCGCAGCAGGCGCGGGTTGGGAGCGGCGTATAATTTTTGTTTCCGTGAGGCTCGGGTGCCGTACGCCGTGAACCCCTGTGCATTGATCCTTCCGCCAGCGCCCGCGACGCCGCGCCGTCGCTGGACGCTCGCGTTGCTGGCGCTCGTCGCGCTCTTCGCCGTGGCCGGCTGCAGCCTGTTTCCCGAGTACCAGAAGGACGAGACGGCCGGCTGGTCCGCCGATCGCCTGTATCGCGAGGCGCACGAGGCGCTGACCGACGGGAATTATACGCGGGCGGCCAAGCTGTTCAGCACGCTGGAGGGGCGCTTTCCCTATGGGCGCTATGCCCAGCAGGCCATCCTGGAGGGCGCCTACGCGAACTACCGCTCGAACGAACCCGACACGGCGCTCGCCGAGACGGATCGCTTCATCCGGACGTACCCGTCGAGCCCCAACGTCGACTACGCGCTGTACCTCAAGGGCCTCGTGCGCTTCCGCGAGGACCAGGGGCTGCTCGGCTACGTGTACGAGCTGGACCTGTCGGAGCGCGACCCGAAGGCGATGAAGGAGTCCTATGCGGCATTCAAGGAGCTCGTCACGCGCTTCCCGGACAGCCGTTATGCCGACGATTCGCGCGCGCGGATGCGCTACCTGACCAATGCGCTCGCGATGTACGAAGTGCACGTCGCACGCTACTACTACGGGCGCGGCGCCTATCTCGCCGCCGCCAACCGCGCGCAGTCGTCGCTGCTGCTGTACCCGCAGAACCCGGCCAACGAGGACGCGCTGGGCGTGCTCATCCAGGCGTACGACAAGATGGGCCTCGACCAGTTGCGCGACGACAGCAAGCGCGTGCTCGAGAAGACGTATCCGAACAGCCCGCTGATCAACCCGCCGCCGCCTAAGCCGTGGTGGAAGCTCTGGTAGGCGGCGCTGGCGCGACGTCGTCCCCCGCCGGGGCCGTGCCGGCGAAGAACTCCTCCACGTCGGCGAGCTCGCGCGTGCGCCGCATCGGCGGCAGGCTCTGCCACAACTTGCGGCCGTAGGATTTCTCGACCAGCCGCGGGTCCGCGATCATCAGCACGCCGCGGTCCGTCTCCGTGCGGATCAGCCGGCCCGCGCCCTGCTTGAGGCTGATCGCCGCCTGCGGCAGCTGCCAGTCGCGGAAGGCGTCGCCGCCGTCGGCCTCGAGCTGCTGCAACCGCGCCGCGAGCAACGGGTCGTCGGGCGGTGCGAACGGCAGCTTGTCGATGACGACGACCGACAGCGCGTCGCCGGCGACGTCGACGCCTTCCCAGAAGCTTGCCGAGCCCAGCAGCACCGCATTGCCCAGCGCGCGGAAGCGATCGAGCAGTTCCGTCTTCGACGCATCGCCTTGCACGAGCAGCGGCAGGTCCAGGCCTTCACGCGCGAACGCGTCGGCCAGGCGGTCGCGCGCGCGGTTCATCGCACGCAGCGTCGTGAACAGCAGGAACGCGCGGCCCCGGCTCGCCCGCAGCACCGGCAGCGCGGCATCGACGACCGCGTCGGTATGGCGTTCGCGTTCGCTCGGGGATGGCAGGTCCTGCGGGACGTACAGCAGGCCCTGGCGCGCATAGTCGAACGGGCTTTCCCAGCGGCCCGTCGCCGCGTCGGCAATGCCCAGCGCGCGCGCATAGAGGCCGAAATCGTTGCCGACGGCGAGCGTCGCCGACGTGAACACCCACGCGCGGGCGCCGCTGTCGACGTGGCGGCGGAAGAGCCGCGCGACGGACAGGGGCGACGCATGCAGCGCGTAGCCGAAGCGCGTCACGTCCAGCCAGCGGATCCAGCGCTCCTCGTCGGGGCTCGCTTCGGCGTCCGGCGCTTCCCAGCGCGCGACGCGGCGCGCGAGATCGTCCGCGCGCGCGGCGATCTGCGCAAGCTCCTCGCTGCGGTCCGCGACGAACGCCATCGCCGCCGTGCAGCGGTCGAGCGCGTTGCGCAGGTCGGCGACGGCGTCGGCGAACGGCGCGCGCGCGAGCAGCGCGTCGCGGGGGAACTTGCCCGGGACTTCGCCGCACGCGAGGCGCAGGCGCTGGCTCGCGGGCAGCAGCGCGGCGGCGGCCTCCGGCAGCTCGGGCATGTCGCGCGCGCCGGCGCGGGTGGCGGCTTCGGCATCGCGCGCGAGGTCGGTCACCTGGCCCGCGGTGACCACCTCGCCGAAGAACAGCGTCGCCGTGTCGGGCAACTGGTGTGCCTCGTCGAGGATCACCGTGTTGCATGCGGGCAGCAGCTCGGACAGGCCTTCGTCGCGCAGCATCACGTCGGCGAAGAACAGGTGGTGGTTGACGACGACGACGTCGGCTTCCAGCGCTTCCTTGCGCGCCTTCATCACGAAGCATTCGCGAAAGTGCGCACATTGGCTGCCAAGGCAGTTGTCGCGCGTCGACGTGACAAGCGGCCAGATCGTTGCGTGCTCGGGCACGTCCGCGAGCTGGCTGCGATCGCCGCGGTCGGACGTGCGCGCGAAGCGCGCGATCCGCGGCAGGTAGCGCGCGTCGTCGCGCGACGGCAGGCGGCCCTCGGCCTCCGCGCGCGCGAGGTGGTGCAGGCACACGTAGTTGGCGCGGCCCTTCAGCACCGCGAGCGTCAGCGGCAGCTTGAGCGCGTCGCGGACGAGCGGCAGGTCGCGCTCGAACAGCTGGTCCTGCAGCGTCTTGGTGCCGGTGGAGATGATGACCTTGCCGCCGGAACGCAGCGCCGGAACGAGGTAGGCGAACGTCTTGCCGGTACCCGTGCCCGCCTCGGCCACGAGCCGGCCTTGCGTGGCGATCGTGGCGGCGACGGCCTCGGCCATCGCGATCTGGCCTGCGCGCGGTCGAAAGCCCGGCAGTGCGGAGGCGAACGGGCCGTCGTCGCCGAGCAGTGCGCGCAGCGCCGCGTCGCCCTCGGCGGCGGCGTGGGGGCCGGACGTGCCGTCGTTCAGTTCGACGCCTTTGCGGTGGTCGTCGCCGGCGCCGCGTGCTTGGCCGCGTGCTTGGCGGGTGGCTTGGCCGCGGGCTTCGCCTTCGCCAGGGCCGTGGCCTCGTCGGCGCGCTGCATCGCGGTCTGCACGCCGACGATCCGGGTCGCGAAATCCTCGTACGGCAGCATCGTGCGCTTCTTGTAATCGTCGTCGGTCTCGCCCTTGATCCAGCCCAGGCTGGCGAGCGCCTTCAGCCATGACTCGTTGAGCTGGCGCAGGTCCTCGACGGCGTCCTTGGACCGCGTCACCGCCTTCAGCGCGGCCTGGTAGGGGCGCGTCATGTTGAGCTTCATCTTGGTGACGCAGGACTCGCTCTTGGCGGCGTTGGTGCCTTCCGTCGACTGTTCGTAACCGAACTCGATGATCTCGATGCTCTTCACGTGCTTGCACATCGTGTACAGGTGCGTGACGGCGTCGAAGTAGCAGTCGAGCGGCGGCTTGCCGTCCGAGTTGGGGCACACGAAGTTGTAGGCCGGGCCGGGGTTGCCACCGATCATCTCGGCACGCACGGCGGTGGCGACGACGGCGGCCGCGCACAGGGCCACCGCAAGGAGGGCGCGAAACGGGAAACGGGTGCTCACGGCGAAATCCTGCGCGATGCGAATGCCGAATGCTACCCGCGCGCGCCGCCGGCACTCAAGTCGGCCGGGTGGCCGAGGCGGGCGCGGTCCGCGGAATTGGCGCGCCGCAGCACGGGTCAGAGCGACAAGCCGCCCGACACTTCGATGACAGCGCCGTTGATGTAGGACGCGTCGTCGGAGGCAAGCCATGCGTACGTCGCCGCGATTTCCTCGGGCTTGCCCAGCCGGCCCAGCGGCACGCGGTCCTCCATCTGCTGGATCACCTTGCCCGGCATCGACGCGAGGATCGGCGTCGCGATGAACCCGGGGCACACGGCGTTGGCGCGGATGCCCTTGCGGCCCAGTTCGCGCGCCCACGTCTTGACCATGCCGATCAGGCCGGCCTTCGTCGCCGCGTAGTTGGTCTGGCCGAAGTTGCCGTACAGGCCGACGACGGACGACGCGTTCAGGATGACGCCCGAATTCTGCGTGACCATGATGTCGACGACGGCGCGCGTGCAGTTGTAGACGCCCTTGAGGTTCACGTCGATGACGCGGTCGAACTGCTCGTCCGTCATCTTCTGCAGCCGCGCGTCCTGCACGATGCCGGCGTTGTTGACCAGCGTGTCGATGCGGCCCCAGGCGGTCATGACGCCGTCGACCATCCGCTGGATGCTCGCCTTGTCGGTGACGTCGACGACGAAGCCGAGCGCCTCGCCGCCGGCAGCGCGGATCTCGTCCACCGTCTGCCCGATGGCAGCTTCGTGGATGTCGCAGACGGCGACGCGCGCGCCGTCGCGGGCGAAGCGCAGCGCCGTCGCATGGCCGATGCCTTGCGCAGCGCCGGTGATGATCGAAACCTTGTCCTTGAGACGCATGGGAGGGAAGCGGGAGTGTGCGGAAGGGTCGTGCGGCCGCGCGCCCGCCGTGCCAACGTCCGGGTGCAGCCAAACCCTTCGACTCTAGCGCGTTTTATTGCATTGCACAAGTTTGGGGCGGACCGGACGCCCGCGACGTCATTCCGGCCACCACGCGGCGATCGTCAGCTGCAGCGTCTCGAGCCCCTGCCAGCGGTTGACCTCCGGCCGGTAGACCGCGCGGATGCGCTGCGGCAACGGCGCGGTGCTGCGGAACAGCATCGCGGCGTGCCGCGTGCCGGCGTGCTCGACGACGAGGCGCGTGTGATGGGAGCCGACCGTACGCTGCTCGACGACCGCCAGCGCATCGTCGAACGCCGGTGGCGGGAAACCCTGGCCCCAGACCTCGTGCTCGATCGCGCGCGCAAGCGCGAGCGTCAGTTCGCCGGGCGCGAGCGGGCCGTCGCTGTCCGTGACGCGCGCGCGGGGGCCGCGGCCCAGCGCGTCGGCGGTCACCGCCTCGAACACCTCCACGAATCCATCGATCGGCCCGGGCGCCAGCGTCACCCCGGCCGCCATCGCATGGCCGCCGAAGCGCGCGACCAGCGCGGGCGCACGCTTGGTCACGCCGTCGAGCGCATCGCGCAGGTGAAAGCCCGGCACCGAGCGGCCGGAGCCGCGCCATGCGCCGTCGGGACCGCGCGCGAACACGATCGCCGGCCGCGCGAAGCGGTCCTTGAGGCGCGACGCGACGATGCCGACGACCCCCGGGTGCCAGTCGTCGTGCGCGATCGCGATCGACGCGCGGTCCGCAAAGGCGTCGTCGCCGAGGCCCGCGATCAGCGCGAGCGCCTGCTCCTCCATCGTGGCCTCCAGTGCGCGGCGCTCGCGATTGAGCCCGTCGAGCGTGGAGGCCAGCGCATGCGCCTCGTCGGCGTCGTCGGTGACGAGGCAGCGAATCCCGAGCGTCATGTCGTCGAGGCGGCCGGCGGCATTGAGGCGCGGTCCGGCGACGAAGCCCAGGTCCGCGGCCGTCGCGTCCTCCGCGCGGCGGCCGGCGACGGCGAACAGCGCCGCGATGCCGGGCGCTGCGCGCCCGGTACGCAGCCGCGCGAGGCCTTGCGCGACGAGGATGCGGTTGACGCGGTCAAGGGGTACGACGTCGGCCACCGTGCCGAGCGCGACCAGGTCGAGCAGCACGCCCAGCGCGATGTCGCCGCCGGGCGCGCCGCGCCGGCGCAACTCGGCGCGCGTCGCGGCCAGCACGTAGAACAGCACGCCGACGCCGGCCAGCGCGCGCGACGGGAAGCCGCAGCCGGGCTGGTTGGGATTGACGACGATCGCCGGCGCCGGGAGCGCGGGGCCGGGCAGGTGATGGTCGGTGATCAGCACGTCGATGCCACGTGCCGCAGCGGCGGCGACGCCATCGACGCTCGCGATTCCGTTGTCGACGGTGACGAGCAGCGCGGGTTCGAGCGCTGCCGCCTGGTCGACGATCGCGGGGGTCAGGCCGTAGCCGTGCACGAAGCGGTTGGGGACGACGAAATCGACGACGCCGCCCATCGCGCGCAAGCCACGCAGCGCCGCGGCGCATGCGGTGGCGCCGTCGGCGTCGTAGTCGGCAACGACGACGATCCGCTCGCGCGCGGCGATCGCGTCGGCGAGGCGCCGCGCGGCGGCTTCGGCGCCCAGCAATACGTCGGGCCGCGGCAACGCGGTGAACGCGTGGTCGAGCTCGGCGGTGGCACGCACGCCGCGTGCAGCAAGCACGCGCGCGAGCGCAGGCATGACGCCGGCCGCGACAAGCGCGGCTTCGCCGTCGCCGCGCGGGCGGCGCGCGATCGCCGGCGTCACGCGTGCCCCTGCAGGCGCCGCCGCAGCCGCGCCAGCAGCGACGGGTACGGCCGGACGCGGAACACCGTGCCGTCATCGCGGATGGCAAGCAACGTCAATGCGCGCAGCGCGCCCGTGCGCCAGGCGTGCAGCGCGGGTTCGATCCAGTGCGCGCCGGCATGCGCGGACGAGAGGACCACGAGCGATTCGCGCATCACGGTCCCGCGCGCGCCGGCGAGCCACGCCGCGAAGTCAGCGGGTACGGCGCGGGGCGAGCCCAGCCCGCGTGCAAGCGCGCCGATCTCATGCATCGACCCCGCGTCGGCCCAGCCCCGTGCATGTCCCGGGGGCGCATCGCGCGCGGTGCCGAGTCCCCACCACCAGATCGCGTCGGGGGCGCCGTCGCCCGCCTGCCGCGCGCGTCCCGCGAGATTGCTGCGATCGTTCTGCGCGTGCAGCAGCATCTGCATCTCGTTGGCCCAGCGTTCGACGCGGCGGCCGTCCGGACCGGTAGGGCGGTGCGCGTACAGCGAACCACCGAGCGCCGCGTCGAAGGGCGCCAGCATGACGGCGGGTGGCGCGGCAAAGCGCGCCAGCCAGGTGTCGCGTGCCGGCGCGACGAACGCGATGCCGTCGTCGGCAAAATGCGCATTCAACGCGGCGAGCGTGGCGGCCGTCGCGTCCGCGCTGGGGTGCGCGCGCGCTGCAATGCGCACGTCGTCGCCGTGGATCGCCAGCACGACCGGCGTCGCGACCGCCCACGCGTCGCCGGCGGCCACGTCGATGCCGAGCCCGCGCGCAACGAGCGGCCCCGCGGCATCGCGCGGGAGCCCGAGCGCATCGAGCGCGGCGTGCACGACGCCGGTCGCGAGCGGTTCCGCGTCGCCGAAGCCGGCCCAACGCGGCGCCTGCGCGCTGCCGTCCGCCACGGGCGCCGGCACGACGAGCGTCAACGCGGGCGGCGACGGGACGGCGGCGGGCATGGGCGGCGACGAGCGTGGTGCATGGTTGCCGGGCATTGTACGGACGCGTGCGATAATCCCGGCCACTCGCACGCGTGCATCGCGGCGAATTCTTCCTCGACGCGTGATCTCCCCGTACGAACTCGCCACCGGGCTGCGCTACGTGCGCACGCGCAAGGGCGCGAGCCGCAACAGCTTCATCTCGTTCATCGCGCTGTCGTCGATGGCGGGCATCGCGCTCGGCGTCGCCGCGCTGATCATCGTGCTGTCGGTGATGAACGGCTTCCAGGACGAATTGCGGACGCGGATCCTGTCGGTCGCTTCGCACATCGAGATCCGCGGCATTCCGGCGCTTGCCGACTGGTCGAAGACCGCGGCGATCGCGAGCGAGGACAAGCGCGTCATCGGCGCGGCGCCGTTCGTGTTCGGCCAGGCGATGGTCAGCGCCGGCGACGTCAACCGCGGCGTGCTGATCCGCGGCATCGACCCGGCGCTGGAAGCGAAGGTGGCCGACATCGGCCTCCACATGCGCGCCGGCAGGCTCGAGGACCTGACGCCTGGCAGCTTCGGCATCGTGCTCGGCAGCGACCTCGCCCGTGCGCTCGGCGTGCGCCTCGGCGACAGTGTCGTCGTGCTGGTCCCCCAGGGCACCGTGACGCCGGCCGGCACGCTGCCGCGCGTGCGCAGCTTCAAGGTCGTGGGCGTGTTCGAGATCGGCATGTACGAATACGACAGCGGCCTCGCGCTGATCGACATCGACGACGCGCAGAAGCTGTACCGGCTCGACGGCGTCACCGGCGTGCGCCTCAAGCTCACCGACATGGACCTGGCGCCGGTCGTCGCGCGCGACCTGTTGCGCACGCTTCCCGTCGACGCCGAGATCCGCGACTGGACCGCGTCGCACGCCAACTTCTTCCGCGCCGTGCAGGTCGAGAAGCGCGTGATGTTCATCATCCTGACGCTGATCGTCGCGGTGGCGGCGTTCAACATCGTGTCCGCGCAGATCATGCTCGTCACCGACAAGCAGGCGGACATCGCCATCCTGCGCACGCTCGGGGCCGCGCCGTCGTCGATCATGACGATCTTCGTGATCCAGGGCGCGCTGATCGGCATCATCGGCACCGCGCTCGGCGTGGTCGTCGGCGTGCTCGTGACGCTCAACATCAACGTCGTCGTGCCTTTCATCGAGCGTACGTTCGGGATCCAGTTCCTCGACAAGTCGATCTATTACATCAACGAGCTGCCGGCCAAGCTGTTGCGCGCCGACGTCGTGACGATCGCGGCTATCGCGCTCGTGCTTGCGCTGATCGCGACGCTCTATCCGAGCTGGAAGGCGTCACGCCTCAATCCCGCCGAGGCGCTGCGCTATGAGTGACGACGTCATCGGCGCGGTGAAGAGCGCGCTGCTCGACAGCCCGGTGCTCGAATGCCGCGGTCTCGTGAAGACGTACACGGGCGGGCCGCAGGACGTGACGGTGCTCACCGGCGTCGACCTCACGGTGCTGCCAGGCGAGCACGTCGCGATCGTCGGGGCGTCGGGCTCGGGGAAGAGCACGTTGCTGCACCTCCTCGGTGGGCTGGATGCGGCGACGCGCGGCGAGATCCGCATCGAGGGGCGCCCGATCGACCGGCTGTCGGCGGCCGAGCGGGGCCGCGTGCGCAACCGCGCGCTCGGCTTCATCTACCAGTTCCACCACCTGCTGCCCGAGTTCACGGCGGTGGAGAACGTCGCGATGCCGCTCGCGATCCGGCGCCTGCCGTCCGCTGCCGCGGCGAGGCAGGCTTCGGACATGCTCGCGCGCGTCGGTCTCGAGCACCGGGTGCGGCACCGGCCCGGCGAGCTGTCCGGGGGCGAGCGCCAGCGCGTCGCGCTCGCCCGCGCGCTCGTCACCGCGCCGCGTTGCGTGCTGGCTGACGAGCCCACCGGCAACCTCGACCGCCGTACCGCGCACGCGGTGTTCGACCTGATGCTCGAGCTCAACGCCGCGCAGCGCACGAGCCTCGTGATCGTCACCCACGATCCGGAGCTCGCGGGGCGGGCCTCGCGGGTGCTGACGCTGGTCGATGGGCGGTTGATCGAGGCGTGACGCTGACGTGACGAGGGGGCGTGCCGGGTGACGGGGCCGTTGGCGTGCTTCGGCACTCCGGTAACAGCCTGCCGGCTGTTACCCCTCGTGAGGCGCACGCCAACGGCCCCACCCCCTCCCGCAACGCCTCCAACCTCAATATTCAACCGGCACCGGATCCAGCGACCGCCACAGATACCACGTCGCCACGCTGCGATAAGGCTCCCAGCGCTCCGCGAGTTCGCGGATCGCGGGCAGAGGCATCCGCTCGCCGCCGTTGTAGAGCTTGGCGACCACGTTCTGCAGGCCGATGTCGCCCAGCGGCAGGACGTCCTGGCGCAACTCGTGGAACATCAGGAACATCTCGGCCGTCCAGCGGCCGATGCCCTTGACGTCGACGAGGGCCGCGATCAGCGCCTCGTCATCCATCGCGGGCCATGTCGCGGGGTCCAGCTTGCCCGTGACGAAGTGGCGCGCGAGGTCGCGCACGTAGTCGCACTTCGCCTGCGAGAAGCCGCAGCGGCGAAGCGTCGCGACGCGCATCCGCGCCACGCGCGCGGGCTCCAGCCGCGAGCCGAGCGTGTCCGTCGCGGGCAGCGCCTTGGCGGCGGCCGCGAAGCGATCCCAGACGGCCTGCGCGGCCTTGACCGAGATCTGCTGGCCGACGATCGCGCGCGCCAGTGTCGTGAACGGGTCGCCGCGTCGCGTCAGGTGGACGCCCGGATGCTCGGCGATCAGCGCCTTCATCACCGGGTCGCGCCGGGCGAGGTGGCGCACGGCGCGGTCCCAGTACGCGGGCTTGCTCACGTCGCGCGCCGCACGGCGCGGGCGCGCCACGCGCGCACCGTGTGGCAGCGCCAGGCGACGAGGACGACCACGTAGCCGACGAGCGCGAGGGTGGCCGCGAGCAGCGGCAGTCCCAGCGCCAGCGACGGCCCCAGCGCCTTGATCCACGTCCAGAACGCCTGCAGGCCGGCGAGGTCGAAGGACATCACCGGCGGCACGCCCAGGTGGGCGCTGCGCGCGCCGCCGATGAACAGGTGGCCGAGCTCGTAGGCGACGAGGTACAGCGGCACGATCGTCACCGGGTTCGTGTACAGCGTCGTGATGACGGCGAGCGGCAGGTTGCCGCGCAACGCAACGCAGCCGACCGCCGTGCCCGCCACCTGGAGCGGGCCGGGGATCAATCCGCAGGCCAGGCCGATCGCGACGCCGCGCGCCGTGCTGTGCCGGTTGAGGTGCCACAGGTCCGGGTCGGTGAGGGCCGGCACGTAGCGCCGCAGCCACCGGTTGTGGACGACGGCGTCGAGCATGGGCTCGAAACGTGCGGTGATGCGCTTGAGGAGACGGCGGGGCATGAAGGACCTTCGGAAATGGTACTATGCGCGGCTTTTTCATTCGGGGCGAGGCATGAGTCGTCGGTTGGGCCCGTTGTTCCGGGCATTCGTCGCAGCATGGCTTGCTGCCGTCGCCGCCACCGCCCCTGCGCCCGCCGTCGCCGCCGCCGACCCGCACAAGGTCCTGCACACGGTCTTCCCGACGGGCGAGACAGGCTTCGACCCGGCGCGCGTTTCCGACCTCTATTCCAACGCGGTCAACGAGGCGATCTTCGAGCGCCTGCTGACGTACGACTACCTCGCGCGGCCCGCCCGCGTCGTGCCGATGGTCGCGGAGTCGATGCCGGAGATCACCGACGAGGGCCGCACGTACGTCTTCCACATCCGCAAGGGCGTCTATTTCGCCGCCGACCCCGCGTTCAAGGGCCAGAAGCGCGAGCTGACGGCGGCCGACTTCGTCTACAGCATCAAGCGCCTCGCGGACCCGGCGCTGCGCTCGCCGTGGGCGTTCATGGTCGAAGGCCGCATCGAGGGGCTCGACGCCGTGGCCGCCGCCGCCAAAAAGTCGGGCAAGTTCGACTACGACGCGCCGGTCGCGGGATTGACGGCGCCCGATCGCTACACGCTGCGCGTCCACCTGCTGGCAACGGACTACATGTTCCTGTACGCGGCGGCGCACACGCCGTTCAGCGCCGTCGCGCGCGAGGTCATCGAAGCCTATGCGAGCGACACGATGGCGCACCCGGTGGGGACCGGGCCGTACATGCTGACGACGTGGAAGCGAGGCGCGCAGATGGTGCTGGACGCCAATCCCGGCTATCGCGGCTTCACGTGGGACTTCGCGCCGTCCCCCGGCGACGAGGCGTGGGACGACCAGCTGATCAAGGACATGCGCGGCAAGGAGATGCCGCAGATCGGCCGCGTCGAGATCACCGTGATGGACGAGGACCAGACGCGCTGGCTCGCGTTCAAGCAGCAGCAGCTCGACATGCTGAACGTGCCCAACAGCTTCCTCGGGCAGGCGCTGACGCCGGACGACAAGCTTGCGCCCGATCTCGCCGCGCAGAACATCAGCCTGTACCGCGCCAACGAGCTGGACGTGACGTACACGACGTTCAATTTCCGCGACCCGATCGTCGGCGGCTACACGCCGGACAAGATCGCGTTGCGGCGGGCCATCTCGATGGGCTATCGCGTTGCGGAGGAGCGCAAGATCGTGCGCAAGGGCCAGATGCGCGCGATCGAGATGCCCGTGCCGCCCGGCGTCGTCGGCTACGACCCCAACTACGTCGCGGTCGACCATTACGACCCGGTGCTTGCGAACAAGCTGCTGGACCATTTCGGCTACAAGAAGGGCGCCGACGGCTACCGGACGATGCCGGATGGGTCGCCGCTGGTGCTCAAGTACGCGACCGGGTCGTCGGCGGTCGAGCGCGAGTTCAGCGAGCTGTGGAAGAAGTCGATGGACGACCTCGGGCTGCGGATCGACTTCGTCATCAGCAAGTTCGCCGACCACCTGAAGGCGGCCAAGGCCTGCCAGCTGATGATGTGGGGTGCGGCGTGGACCGCCGACTGGCCGGATGCCGACAACTTCATGCAGCTGCTGTACGGGCCCAACACCGGCCAGAGCAACAACGGCTGCTACCAGTCGAAGGCGTTCGACAAGCTGTACGAGGCGTCGACGAAGCTGCCGATCGAGTCGGTCGAGCGCAAGAAGCTGTTCCTCGACATGGCGCGGCAGATGCAGGTCGACGGCGCATGGCAGGTGAGCGGTTCGCGGATGCGCAACCAGGTGCTGTGGCCGTGGGTGCTGGGTTACAAGAAGCACCCGATCCTGCAGGCCGAGTTCGTGTACATGGACCTGAAGCCGCACCCATGAGCGACGCTCGCGCCATGACGTTGCGGGCGCGCATCGTGCGTGCCACGGGCGGGCTGTTCGCCGCGGTGCTGTTCGCGTGCGCGGGCAGCGCGCACGCGGCCGCCGACATGTCGAAGACGATCCGTGACGTGTTCCCGGTCGCGGAGACGGGCTTCGACCCGGCCGCCGTCGACGACCTCTATTCGTCGGCGATCATCGAGGCGATCTTCGACACGCTGTACACGTACGACTATCTGCGGCTCCCGGCCAGGATCGTGCCGCGCGCGGCGGCGGCGATGCCGGAGATCTCGGCCGACGGCAAGACCTACACGATCAAGCTCAAGCACGGCATCGTGTTCACGCCCGACCCGGCGTTCAACGGCAAGCGCCGCGAACTGACGGTCAACGATTTCATCTACGAGCTGAAGCGGCTGGCCGATCCCAAGATCCGCGCGCCCTACGCGTTCCTCGTGCAGGGCAAGATCGTCGGCCTCGACGAGCTCGCGGAACAGGCCAAGAAGACCGGCAAGTTCGATTACGACGCGAAGATCGCGGGCCTCGAGGCCGTGGACCCGTACACGCTCGTGATCCGGCTCAAGAAGGCGGATTACAACCTCCCGCTCGTGCTCGCGCACCAGCCGACGGCGGCGGTTGCGCGCGAAGTCGTCGAGAAGTACGCCGAATCGGACGGCCGCAACCAGGCGCACCCGGTCGGCACCGGCCCGTACCTGCTGGCACGCTGGGTGCGCAGCTCGAAGATCTTCCTCGACGCCAACCCCGACTACCGCGGCTTCACGTGGGACTTCACGTCGGACGATCCGGCCGACGCGAAGCTGATCGCCGCGATGAAGGGCAAGTCGATGCCGGCCGTCGGCCACGTCGAGGTCAGCATCATGGAGGAGGACCAGTCGCGCCTCCTCGCGTTCCGCAACGGCGAGCTCGACATCATGAACCTCGAGGGCCCGCTCGCGCCGGACGTGCTGGACGGCGACAAGCTGAAGCCCGAGTTCCAGAAGCGGGGCGTGCAGCTGTCGCGGATCGTCGACCCGGAGATCAGCTACACGTACTGGCTGATGGACGACCCGGTGTTCGGCGGCTTCTCCAAGGCGCACATCGCGCTGCGCCGCGCGATCGCGATGAGCTACGACGCGGCCGAGGAGATCAAGGTCGTCCGCAACGGCCAGGCCATCTCCGCCACGTACCCGATCCCGCCCGGCGTGATCGGCCACGTCGACGGCTGGAAGCCGCTGAACGCGTACGACCCCGCGCTCGCCAACGCGTTGCTCGACCGCTTCGGCTACAAGAAGGGCGCGGACGGCTGGCGCACGCAGCCCGACGGCAAGCCGCTGGTGCTGACGCTGTCGTCACGCCCGGACAGCCTGGGCCGGCTGCAGGACGAGATGTGGAACAAGGCGCTGACGGGGATCGGCATCCGGATGGACGTGCACAAGGACAAGTTCCCCGAGCTCCTGAAGGCCGAGAAGTCCTGCAAGCTGCTGTCGCGCGTGTCCTCGTGGATCGCCGACTACCCGGACGGTGACAACTTCATGCAGCTGATGTACGGCCCCAACAGCGGGCAGAGCAACAACGGCTGCGCGCGGATGCCCGAGTACGACCAGCTGTACGCGCAGACGACGACGATGCCCGCCGGTCCCGAGCGCGACCGCCTGTACATGAAGATGACGCGGATCGTCGAGGTCAACGCCGCGTGGCGGCTGATGATCAGCCGTTACCGCAACATGCTCGTGCAGCCGCGCGTCGTCGGCTACCGCAAGAACCCGTTCCTGCCCTCGCAGTGGCAGTATCTCGACGTGGACGCCAAGAAGTAAGGGCCAGCGCGATGACCGCATACATCATCCGGCGACTGTGGCAGA
>JAFEDG010000163.1 GCA_018241745.1 Pseudomonadota bacterium | reverse complement strand
TGAACAGCGCCAGCAGCAGCACGATGAACGGGATGTACTCGGCGAGCAGCGTGTGCGCGACCTCTTGCACAGCGAGCGCTGGACCGTAGTGGACCGCGAACGGGATCAGGAAGGCGAGCGCCCAAAACGCGCTGGTCTTGCCGAAGTGGTGATGCCAGAACGTCGGCGCGGTGACGGGCGCGACCGCAATCGACAGCAGGATGCCGGCGAACGGCACGATCCACAGCGGCGACAGGTTGCCGCCGTTGATCCCCATTTCCGCGGCGAGCGCTGGCGTCGCCGCGGACGCCACGAACACTGCGCCCAGGCGGCACGCCCACTTTGCAGCTGTACGCATCACGCGGCGACCGTGACCGGATGCGGCGACAAATCGCGGATCGTCTCGATATCGCGGCGGCCCAACGTACCGACACGCGCCGGCGGCAGCATCACGCGATCGACATCGGAACGCTGGGCGAGCGCGCGGATCGTCGGTCGCGGGGGCCCGAGCACGACTTCGGATTCACACCGGATGCCCGCGGCGGCAAGGCGCGCCTCGAGCGGCGCGAGCCAGCGCCGCGCAGCGCCGCGCACCATCGACTCCGCACGCTGGGCACTGACGAACATCGCGACCTTGCCGGGCCGCAGCGGCTCGACGACGGCTGCGAGATGCACGACGAGCGCAGCGTCGCGCGGCTCGCGCAACAGGGCGTCGACGGCGCGCGCGGCGCCTTCGGGTTCCGCGAACGGGATGAGCAAGCGTGGCATCGCAACCTCCGTGGCCGTCGACCGTTCGACGGTGGAAAGAGGTTACGAAGAAGCGGCTCGCGACGTAATTCGCACGCCCCGTACGCGAATTCGCGTACGGGAAGCCCTTATGTCAACGTCAGGCGGATGAGATCCGGGAGGCGGTCGACGTCCAGTTTCTGCATGACGCGCGCCTTGTACACCTCCACGGTGCGCGGGCTGATGCCGAGCACCTGGGCGACTTCCCGGTTGTGCCGCCCCTCGACGACCATCGCCATCACCTCTCGTTCGCGCGGTGTCAGGCGCGCGAGCCGGCGCTCGAGATCTGCCTTGCGCGCCGCTTCGGACTCCAGGTCGCGTTGCAGGCGGGCACCGTGCTCGAGCGCCGCGAGCAGCACGGATTCCTCGACCGGTTTCTCGATGAAATCGCTTGCGCCGGCCTTGAGCGCATTGCGCGCGGACGCCGCGTCGCCGTGTGCCGTCAGGATGACGACCGGCCACGTGATCCTGCGCGCAGCGAGCTCCGCCTGCACCTGTGGGCCGCCGAGCCCGGGAAGCCGCAAGTCGAGCAGCACGACGCCAGCCTCCGGCGTCCGCGGGCCGTCGAGCGATGCGACAAACGCCTCGCCCGACGGAAACGCGACGGCGCGATAGCCGTGCAGCCGCAGCAGGATCGACAGCGAATCGCGCACGGCGACGTCGTCGTCGACGATGTACACCGTGCGTTCCGGGTTGGAGGATTCCGTCGTCATCATGCGTGCGCGGCCACGGGAAGCGTAAAGCAGAACGTGGCCCCAGGGCCACTTTCCGCCGCCCAGAGTGTCCCGCCATGGGCTTCGATGATCGTGCGGCTGATGGCGAGCCCGAGTCCCAGGCCTTCCGCCTTGTGGCTCGCCAGTGGCTGGAACAGGGTTTCGCGCACCTCGGCCGCCAGCCCGGGACCGGTATCAGTCACGCTGAAGCGCACGAGTTGCTTGTCGTGCATGACTGCGGCGAGCACGACGCGGCGATGGCCGGTCGCGCCTTTCAACGCGTCGATCGCGTTGCCGATCAGGTTATGGAGCACCGTCTCCACCTGGACGCGGTCGGCAAGGACCTGCGGCAGCGGAGCCGCGACATCCAGCACGAGCGCGACGCCGTGCCGCTCCGCACGCGGTACTGCAGCGTCGCGGGCGGTCGCCAGCAGCGTGTCGACGTCGAGCGCCTCCTGCCGGACGCTGCCGCTGCGAACGAACTCGCGCAACCGGTGGACGACGGTACCGGCACGCTTCGCCTCGGCGACGACCTTGTGCATGATCCCCGGTAACTCGCGTTGCGGATCACCGCGTTCGAGCAGTAGCTGGCACGCGCGCGTGTACGACGCGACAGCGGACAGTGGCTGGTTGAGCTCGTGGGCCAGCGCGGACGCAAGTTCACTCGCCGCCGCCGCGCGCAGCGTGCGGTCGAGCTCGAACTGCTTGTCGCGCAGCTTCTGCTCCACGCCACGCCGCTCCTCGACCGTCACGCCCAAAAACAGTCCTGTCAGCGCGAGCGCCAGCATCAGAAGCTGGAACTGGATCACTTCACCCGGCGCATGGCCGCCAAACGTCAGCGCCGCGATCAGCCCCAGCTGTACGAGCACGGTGGCGATCGCCGTCCCCGCCATGCCGCGGCGCATCGCGATCCAGACCAACGGGAGAAACAACACGTAGAAGAGCTGCAGCTCCGGGCCGATGCCCAGGCCGAACACGACGAACAGTGCGGCGCCGATGCACGCGAATTGCAGGACGGCCTCGACGCGCCCGCCGGCCACGGCCGGCGCCCGCCTTCGCGCCAACGTCAGCAGCAGCGGCACGATGACGACGATCCCGATCAGGTCGCCGATCCAGAACTGCGCGACCGACCGCGCGAAGGCCTCGACCGGCACCACGCCGGCCGCGGCAAAGATTGCGATGTAGCCGGCGCCGACGATCAAGGCGGCGGCAACGGCGGTGCCGGTGAACGCCGTCGCGTCGCGCAGCGACGCAAGCGCCTGGTCGAAGCGCAGCACGCGTTGGAGCATCACCGTCGCCGCTGTATAACCCAGCGCGAGCCACGCGCACGCCAGCACGCTGACCGGCCACGGTGCCGCGACGTTGCGCACGACGAGTTCAGCGACGAATGCAGCGACCGCGATCCACGGTGCAACCCACAGCCCGTAGCGCAGCAGTACGAAGATCGACAGGCCGGGAGGCGGATTCCACGGCGTAATGCCGAGCGGGCCGTACGGATCGACGTAGCTGATCCAGTCGAGGAGGACGTACAACGCGACGAACGCGGGCACGACCAGCTGCCATCGGAATGGCCGATGCGCGACGAGCGTGGCGCTCTCAGTCATCCGCCATGTCCGGCTTTGCGGCCGGCGCGAGCTTCCCGCCCCGCGTCATCACCGCCTTGTACTCGAACAGCAACGTGTTGACGGCCTCGCGCAGCAGGTCCTGCTTGGTTCGACCCGACCGCCTCGCCAGCCGGTCGAGCAGCTCGATCTGCGCGTCGTCGAGATAAAGCGCAACCTGTTTGCGCAACGTGCGTCCCATCAGCTAATATTAGCGGCTGATATTAGCTGGCGCAACCCGGCGATCGGCGCGCGCGGGGGCGCGACGGCGTCCCGCCGCAGAACGCGGTAAGCTCCCGGGTCCCACGTCACCCTGCCCGCGCACGCCGTGACCACGTTCGATCGTCCCCCCGCCTCTTGTCGACGCGGCCGCCGCGTACGCGCGTGGATCAGTGCAGCCACACTGGCCCTCGCTGCCGGCACCGCATTCGCAGGCGTCGGCGACCCGATCGCGCTGCGCTTCGCGACCTCCGCGTTCGGCTCGACGGTCGCCTACCTGGACAATGTCCCGTCCGGATGCGTGGCCGCGTTCGATACGACGGTTAACGGCGATGCGAGCGCGTTCGCGATCACGACGACATCCGTGATGGGTCCTTGCGGCGTGCCGCCCGCCGGCGTGACGTCGCTGCACGTCGACCTGGGCATCCAGCCGCCGGGCACCTACGCGGTCACGTGGACGTATACGGGAGGGGGAGCGGCGCAGTCGGGCGCGTTCACGGTCGCCCCGCCGCTCGCGGCCTACGTGACCCCGCGTTGCCCGTTCGACCACTGCGTCGCCACGTTGCCCTCCGAGCCGACGACGGACGAGCCTTTTACGCTGTCCTTCAACATGGACAGCAACAGTTTTCCGCGCTGCATGGAGGTGCTCGACGCCGCCGCCACCGTCGTGGACAACGTCATCCGCGTCACGGGGACGCAAACGCCACGGCCGGACTGCATTCCAGTTTCGCCCCCACCGCCGGGCCACGCGTTGTCGGTAGACATGCCGCCGCTCCCCGCCGGCACGTACAGCGCCGTGCTGTACCTTGCGAGCACCGCGTCGCCGCCGCAGGTCTACACGATCAACGGCATCGTCGATGCACAGATCTTCGTCCCGGGCGAGTTGACCGTACTCACGCCGGAGCAGAGCTCGATGGTCCAGGTCGTCGAGTACTACTATCCGCCTTACGATCATTACTTCCTGACGGCGGACGCCAACGAGATCGCCGTGCTCGACGCCCGCGTGCCGCCGTTCCAGGACTGGGTGCGTACGGGCTATTCGTTCCGGATGTACAAGCCGGATGCGATCGCGCCGCCAGCGGGCGCCGCGGAAGTCTGCCGGTTCTACAACGATTCGTTCGCGCCGAAGAGTTCGCATTTCTACGCGGCGCGCGGCTTCGGATGCGAGGAGACGCTCGCCGCGTTTCCCGACTGGAAGCTGGAAACCGGCAGTGCGTTCGTCACCGTGATTCCCGCGGAGAACGGCGAATGCCCGTCAGGCATCGGCGTTTACCGGCTGTACAACAACGGCATGGGCGGCGCGCCCAATCACCGGTTCACGATCGATGCCGGCGAGCGGCAGCGCATGATCACGCTGGGCTGGGTGCCGGAAGGCTACGGCCCAGGCATCGCGATGTGCTCGCCGCTGTGATCCACATCGCTCCGATCGCTCGGACGCGCTGAATCCACGGGATACGCAGCGCGCATCCAATCGCCTTCGAGGCGATTGCGGAGACGAGATGAAAAGCGCGTTGGCAGCCCTGACGATGTATGCAGCGATGATGACCGCGGGCGCCGCGTGGGGCCAGGCCGACACGGCCCGGGCGATCCTCGACGCCAACCACAAGGCCGTCGGTGACCTTCCCGCGGCGGGCACTGCGCGCCTCGCGTACGACTACCGCGCGTCGGGCCTGGATGGCACGCAATCCACGATGATCGACCTCGCGACCGGCGCCTATGCCAACGCGCAGGAGTCCGACGACATCCCCGCAGCCGACGGCTACGATGGCAAGGTCCCGTGGCAGATGGACATCTCGCGCTCGTACACGACGCAGCTGGGTGGCGACCGCCTGGCACTCGCGATCAACGGCGCGTATCGGAACGCCAACCGGTGGTGGCGCGACGATTTCGGCGATGCGATCGTCACGTATGCGGGCCGCGAGGTCGTCGACGGGCATCCGCGCGACCATCTGGTCGTCACGCCCAAGGGCGGCAAGCGGTTCGACGCCTGGTTCGACGCTGACACCCACCTGCTGGCGGGTATCGCGGAAGACCGGCAGTTCTTCCACATGCGCGAGTCCTACTCGGATTACCGTCCCGTCGACGGCGCGCTCGTCACGCACACGATCGTCGTCGATCCGGGCGTCGGCGAGGATGGCCTCGTCACGGCGAAGCTCAAGCACGCGACGTTCGGGCCGGCGCAGCCGTTATCCGCCTACGGTATGCCGCGGCCCCCGCTGACGGGTGCGACGATTGTCGGGGGCGCGCCGAGCACGACCGTGCCGTTCCGGCTGCTGAACAACCACATCTACGTGCAGGCCACCGTCAATGGCAAGGGGCCTTATACGTTCATCGTCGACACCGGCGGCCACACGCTGCTGTCGTCGCGGATCGTCAACGAAGTGGGGCTGCAACCGGTGGGCAAGGGCGTCGAAAGCGGTGCCGGCGAGGGCCACGGGACCACCGGCTTCGTCCACTACGACGAGATCGCCATCGGCGACGTCCGCCTGCGCGACCAGATGGGCTTCGCCACCGAGATCTACGACAAGTCGATCGAAGGCATCCCGGTCGACGGCATGGTCGGCTACGAACTGCTCCGCCGCATGGTGACGACGATCGACTACGAGCATCGGACGATGACGTTCACGGATCCCGCGCACTTCGTGCCCGGTGCCAACCTCGGCGTTGCCGTGCCCTTCGAGTTCTACGATCACCTGCCCTTCGTCGTCGGCTCGATCGACGGGCGGCCTGCGACGTTCGACATCGACACCGGCTCGCGCTCTGAAATCGACCTCACCGGGCCGTACGTCGCCAAGTACGACCTGCGCGCGCGCTATCCGAAGGGCACATTGGCCACCACCGGCTGGGGTGTCGGCGGGCCGGCGCGCGCGTACGTGGTCCGGTTGCCGTCGTTGAAACTCGGGCCGGTCGCGGTCGACAACATCGCGGCCGGGCTCTCAGACATGAAAGCGGGCAGCTTCAGCGATCCCAACTACGACGCCAACATCGGCACTGCGCTGCTGAAGCGCTTCGTCGTCACGTTCGACTACGCGCACCAGGTGATGTACCTGCGGCGCATCGTGCCGACGCCGGCGGACGTCGGCACATTCGACCGCTCGGGGCTGTGGTTCAATGCCAAGGCAGACGGTTACGAGATCACCGACGTCGCGCGTGACAGCGCCGGCGCGAAAGCCGGGCTCGCGGTCGGCGACGTGATCACGGCAATCGACGGCAAGCCGGTGACGCCGGAAGGACTGTCCGACGCGCGCCGCCGGCTGCGCAGCGATGCGGCGGGCACGGCGGTGGCTTTGACGGTCCGTCATGGTGGCACGGAGCGAGGCGTCACGCTGACGCTCGCCGACCAGATATGAATCGGAACGCATGACAATCCGCCTGCTGAAATCGCTGATGGTGCTTGCCGTCGGGCTTTGGGGCCTGCTGGTCGGCGTCGACAACCTGCTCGACTACGGATCGAACTGGCAATTCGTGCGCCATGTACTGTCGATGGACACGGTGTTCCCCGACAATCCGCTCAAGTACCGCGCCGTGACCAACACGACGCTCGAGGCGCTGGGCTACTGGGGGATCATCGCGGCCGAGCTCGCCATCGGGCTGCTATGCGTCGGCGGCGCCTGGAAGCTCGTCCGCGCGCGTCGCGACGTCGCATCGTTCAACGCGGCGAAGGCCATGGCCGCCACCGGGCTCACGCTGCTGTTCCTGCTCTACTACGTCGGCTTCGTCACGGTTGGCGGCGAATGGTTCGGCATGTGGCAGTCGCAGATCTGGAACGGCCAGGCGAAGGCCGTCGAGTTCCTGACGTGCGGCATGCTCGTGCTGATCGTGCTGCTGTTGCCCGAGTCGGCGGACCACCGCTGAACGCACGTCCACTTCCGACAACGCCACCGCGCTACGATGTACATCTCGCGCCGCGCTGCCGCGCGTAACTCCTCCACAAGGCAAAACCGATGAAGAAGCGCTCGCTGGGCCAGGGGCTCACCGTTTCCGCGATGGGACTGGGCTGCATGGGCATGTCCGATTTCTATGGCGGCCGCGACGAAGCGGAGTCGATCGCGACGCTGCATCGCGCGCTCGACGTCGGCATCACGCTGTTCGACACCGCCGACGCGTATGGCGGCGGTCGCAACGAGGAGCTGCTGGGCCGCGCGCTCAAGGGCCGTCGCGACGGCGTGATCGTCGCGACCAAGTTCGGCAACATCCGCAATCCGGACGGCACGTTCAAGGGCGTCGACGGCCGGCCCGAGTACGTCCGCGAGGCGTGCGAGCGCAGCCTCAAGTTCCTCGGCATGGAGGTCATCGATCTCTACTACCAGCATCGCGTCGATCCGAATACGCCGATCGAAGAGACCGTCGGCGCGATGGCGGACCTCGTCAAGGCGGGCAAGGTCCGCTGGCTGGGCCTTTCCGAGGCGGCCCCGGACACGATTCGCCGCGCCGCGAAAGTGCACCCGATCGCCGCGCTGCAGACTGAATATTCGCTGTGGAGCCGCGAGCCGGAAGACGGGCTGCTCGCGCTGTGCCGCGAGCTCGGCATCGGCTTCGTTCCTTACTCGCCGCTCGGCCGCGGCTTCCTGACCGGGCAGATCCGCAGCATCGACGACTTCGAGCCCGACGATTACCGGCGCCACTCGCCGCGCTTCGAAGGCGACAACTTCGCACGCAACCTGCAACTGGTGGACGCGGTCAAGGAACTCGCGGCCGCCAAGGGCTGCACCGCGTCGCAGCTCGCGCTCGCATGGGTGCTCGCGCAGGGCGACGACATCGTGCCGATCCCCGGCACCAAGCGGCGCAAGTACCTCGACGAGAATGTGGCCGCGCTGGACGTGACGCTGTCCGCCGCCGACCTCGCGCGCATCGACGAGGTGTTGCCGCGCGGGTCCGTGGCCGGCGCGCGTTACGCGCCCAAGGCAATGGCGGCGGTCAACCGCTGACAGACGCTATAGCGAGCCTTGCACGATCAGGGGTGCAAGTGCCGCCGGATCGAGCGCAATGCCCAGTCCCGGCGCGTCGGGCACGTGGCTGGAACCGTGGGTCGGGTCCGGCAGCGCGCCGCGCACGATGTCGAAGAACGCGTCGCTCTCGCCGTACTGGAACTCGAGGAACGGCAGCGTGGCGCCCAATGCAGCGACGTGTACGCTGTGCATGTGCGCGATCGGGCCCGTCGGATTGTGCGGCGACGAGATCGCGTGCTTCGCCTGCGCGGCCGCGTCGACGGCGAGCATCTGGCGCAGGCCGCCTGCGTACTTCACGTCCGGCATCACCGCGTCGTACAGGCCGCCGTCGAGGTAGGTACGAAACGCGTCGACGCCGGTCAGCGTCTCGCACCCCGCCGTCTTCACGCCCATCGCGTTCGCCTGCGCTTTCAGCCGGCGCAACGCGCCGAAGTTCGCCTCGGCTTCCGGCAGCGGGCATTCGAACCAGTAGAGCTGCGCCGGCGCGAGCGCGTGCAGCACGTCGCGCGCGGCGGCTTCGTCGAAGCGCCAGTGGCAGTCGACCATCAGCGCGCGCTTCGCGCCGATCGCCGCGCGTACTGCGTGCACGCGCGCGAGGCCGAGCGCGGTCGCATGCCGGCCGGCGTCGGTGTGCGCGGTAGCCGGCGTCACGCCGTCGAACGGCGCGATCTTGATCGCGGCAAAGCCGTGCTGCGCGGCATCCCGCGCCCGCGCGGCAAAGCCTTCCGGCGAACGATCGAGCGTGCCGCGGTTGATGTTGGCATACAGCTCGACGACACCGCGTACCGGCGTGCCCAGCGCCCGCGCGAGGGGCACGCCGCCCGCTTGCGCGATCAGGTCCCAGACGGCCTGGTCGAGTGCGCTCAGTGCCGTTGCGTGCGCGAGGTCGTCGGGAGCGAGCGCCGCGGCGAGCTGTGCAAGCGCCGCATCGAGCGCTACGCCGCGCAGCAACGTCGACCACGCGTCGACGTGCGCATGGACCTCGGCGTGCCGTCCTTGCAGCGTGCCTTCGCCCCAACCTTCGCGGCCGTCGCTGGCGCGAACGCGGACGAACGTCCACACCGTCTTGTCGCTGATGCGCGCGGACGCGGCATCGACGGCGATGATGCGCGCCAGGCTCACGCCGCGTCCCGGCGTGACAGCAGCGCCGCGGGGATGTGGTCGCAAGTCGTGATCGACCGCGTGGCGACGGGGTTCATCAGGATCACGCTACCACGAACCGTCGTTTCCGATCATCCATTGCATTACAGTCTGCACTGCGTTCGGCACGGAGGTTGTGTCGATCGCATGATCCGGACATGATGACCGAACCTTGCTCGCTTTACGCCCGTTGACGCACAACGGTTTCGCCTTGACATCAAACGCACCGGCCACCGCCTCCGACATTCCGCGCTGGGCGTTCTGGATCATCCTCGCCGCTGCGCTCGGCCTCGGTGCGGCGGCGACGCGCCTGCCGCCGCCCAAGCGGGCGACGGCACCGGCCCACGAGTTCGCCGCGGGCCGCGCGCTGGCCGACATCCGGACGTTGGCGCGCGACTGGCATCCCATCGGCTCGCCCGCCAACACGCGCGTCCGCGACGCACTGCTCGCGCGGCTCGAAGCCATGCAGCTCGCGCCCGAGGTGCACGTCGGCGTCGGTACCGCGTGGAAGCCGTCGCTGCCGCAGCGCGTCGCCATGGGCACCGTCCACAACATCATCGCGCTGCTGCGGGGTCGTGATCGCAAGGCGCCCGCGGTGCTGTTGATGGCCCACTACGACAGCACGCCCGCGTCGCCGGGCGCGGCGGACGACATCGCCAACGTCGCCGCCGCGCTCGAGATCGCGCGCATCCTGCAGGCGGATCCTGCGCGCGAGCGCGACGTGATCCTGCTGTTCACCGACGGCGAGGAAGCGGGGTTGCTCGGCGGCGACGCGTTCTTCCGCGACGACCCGTGGCGCGAACACGTCGGCGTCGTCGTCAACCTGGAAGCGCGCGGCGACGCCGGCCCGGCGAACATGTTCGAGACGAGCCGCGACGCAGGCGCGCTCGTGCGCCTGTACGCTGCGGTCGCGCCGCGCCCGCATGCGCATTCATTGGCCGCATTCGTCTACGCGGTCCTGCCCAACGACACCGATTTCACGCACGCGCTGCGGCACGGGCTGCCAGGATTGAACGTCGCGTTCATCGGCGACCAGCTCGCATACCACACGCCGCTCGCGACCCCCCAGCACCTGGCCGGCACCACGTTGCAGCACGTCGGCGACCAGGTGCTGCCGGTGATCCGCGCGCTCGCGGCCGCGCCCGCGCTGCCTGCGGCTGCGCCCGACGAGACGTACTTCGACATCGCGGGCCGCATCGTCGTTGCCTATCCGCCGGCATGGGGCTGGGCACCGCTCGTGCTCGCGGCCGTGCTGCTCGTGGTCGCATGCCGCGGCGTGGCGCGGCATCCGACGGCGCGCGTCGACGCCCGCAGCACGGCGGTCGCTTGCGCGCTGGCGCTCGCCTCCGTCGTCGCCGCCGCACTGGTACTGTTCGCCGCGGGCCGCGTCGTCGTCGCATTCGCGGACGAACCGGTGTACCGCGAGTTCGGATGGGTACACGCGGGCGCCGTCCTCCTGGGGTCGGGCACCGCGCTGCGGGTCCTCGGCGCCGCACGCCGTACGCGCGCGTCCGCGTGGGCGTGCTGGCTCGGCGCGCTCGCGTTGCTGTTCGTCCTCGCGTGCGTGCTGCAATGGGTCGCGCCGCGGGCAGCGGCCATTTACGCGTGGCCGCTCGCCATCGGCGCCGCCCTCGCCGCATCGCTCGCGTGGAGGCCGACGCGTGCCGCGTGGGCCGGCGCCGGGCTCGTCGCGATCGTGCTCGTCGCGCTGCTGGTCCCGGTGGAATACGCATTCTTCACTGCATTGGGACCCGAGCTGCCGCTCGTGTTCGCGCTGTTCCTGCCGCCCCTCTCCGCCGTCCTCACGCCTTACGCGCATGCGGCGGGCGTCGCCACGCGCGGGGGTCGCCGGGTTGCGGCCGCCACCATGCTCGCGGGCGTCGCGGTGTTGGCCGCCGTGGCGATGCTGCCGGCGCGCGCGACGCGACCCGCCGTCAACGACATCTATTACGTGGCTGCGGCGGATGGCAAGGCGCAATGGCTCGTGACGCCCCGCGCGCAGCCCACCCCGTGGGAGCGCCAGGTGCTCGCGCGCGACGGCGGCGAGGCACGGCGCGCCCCCTTGCCGCCGCTGGCCGAGCGCCCGGCATGGATCGCACCGGCGACGACACGCGCCGTCCATCTTCCCCAGGTGTCCATCGTGCGCGAAGGCGGGCGCGTCGTCGTGCACGGCCGCGCGACCGGCGGGGGCCGCGTGCTGACGTTCACGATTACGAGTCGCGCACCCCTCGGTGACGTGCGCCTCGGCGCAACCAGGTTGCCGGCGTACGCGCCAGCCGGCGTGCCGCTGACGATCCGCTACGCCGCGCCAGGCCCGGACGACATCGTCGTGGACTTCGCGCCGGGTGAAGCCGGCGCGCCCGTGGCGGTCACGCTCGCCGAGCAGCGCGACGGTTGGCCACCTGGATTCGTGCCGCCCCCGGCGCCCGCGAACGAGATGCCGTGGCTCGACGGCGACACGACATTCGCGCTGGCGACGGCTGCGCTACCATAGCGGCGCTCGCCGGACCCCGCACGTGATCGCCGCCCTCCGCCCCCGCTTCCGACACCTGCTCGTGCTTGCGTGCGCGCTGCTCGTCGCGGCCTGCAACGGCGGCGGGGGCGACTCCGCGAACAGCGGCGGCGGGACGACGTTCACCGACGGGTACGCAGATCCCGTCGCGTATTCATCCGCTGCGAGCGCGTCGCTGGCATCGGCCGTGGAACGCGCGGCCGTCACGCACCACACGCTGACGGTCGGCAGCCAGACGCTCGCATACACGGCGACGGCCGGCCACCTGACGGCCCGCGCGCCGGTCAGCGCGCAGGACGAGGCGTCGATGTTCTATGTCGCGTACACGCTCGACGGCCAGGCTCCCGCGCAGCGCCCCGTGACGATCTTCTACAACGGCGGCCCGGGTTCGGCGACCGCGTGGCTGCACCTCGGCTCGTTCGGCCCGGTGCGCCTCGCGACCGGCATGCCCGCCACGACAACGGCGACGCCCTATGCGCAGCTCGCCAACGCGCAATCGCTGCTCGACGTCAGCGACCTCGTGTTCGTCGACGCCGTGGGCACCGGCTATTCCGAAGCCATCGCGCCTTTCCGCAACAACTCGTTCTATGGCGTCGACGCCGATGCGCAGCTGTTCCGCGACTTCGTCGTCCGTTACCTCGCGGCGAACGGGCGCACGGCGTCGCCTCTGTACCTGTTCGGCGAGTCGTACGGGACCACGCGCAGCGCAGTGCTCGCGTACGAGCTGGCCACCGCCGGCGTGCCGGTCACCGGCGTCGTGCTGCAGTCGTCGATCCTCGACTACAACAAGAACTGCGGCGTAACGGCACTCCGCCTCAACTGCGCGCCGTTCTTCCCGAGCTACGGCGCCGTGGGCGCATGGCATGGCGTCGACAGCCCCAACCCGGATCCCGCGCAACTGCCCACGTTCGTCGATTCGCTGCGCACGCAGGCGCGCAACACGTTCATACCGGCCCTCGACCATTGGCTGAACGACGGCGTGCTGCCCGCGGGAGACGTCCTGGCCGACCTCGCCAACACCACCGGCCTCGCCCTCGGCTACTGGCAGCAGGAGCCGGACGTGCCGCCCGGCACCTACGCGCAGCGACTGATTGCCGGGATGTCGGCGGGCATCTACGACGGCCGCGTGCTGGTCCCGGCGTCCAGTCCGCTCGCCGCCAAGGGCAACGACCCGTCATCGACCGCGATCACGCCGGGTTTCGCGCAAGGCATCGCGAGCTACCTTGCCAACACGCTGCACTACACCTCGGTGTCCACGTACGTGCTGGTGGGCGACGCGATCAACCACTGGCAGTTCGCACACGCCGGGAACCCGCTGCCCGACACGATCCCGGATCTCGCCGCCGCGTTCACACTCAACCCGGCCTTGCGCGTCCTGTCGCTGAACGGCTATCACGACCTCGCGACGCCCGCGTTCGAGACGATCCTGGATCTCGAGCGGCTTCCCGCCACCGCACACGTCACCGTGCGTTCGTACGTCGGCGGCCACATGACCTACCTGGACGACGCTTCCCAGGCCGCGGAGAAATCGGACCTGGCGGCGTTCTACGCGGGGACGCTGCAATGAACCGCGCACTGCGCACGCTCGCATGCCTCGCGACGTTGTACGGCAGCGCCGTGCTCGCCGCGGACGTGCCGCCGGCGACAGTGGCGCAACCGTATCGCGACCCGTACGTGCCCCCCGCGCAGCGCGAAGCACGCGCGGTCGCGCCGCTTTCCGGCCCGGCGTTGCAGGACGCCGTCGACGCGCGACTGCGCGCCCGCTTCGACGCCGCCGACGTCGAACACGTCGGTTCGATCACGCGCGCGCAGGCCACCGCCGCCGGGCTCGGCTACGTCGCTCGCGACTTCGATGCCATCGACACGGCAGGTACCGGTCGCGTCAGCTACGCAAACGTGCGCGCGTTTCTCGCTCGCGAAGCCGCGCGCGCGAGCACGCCACGCTAGGGGCGCCGCGTGGCGATTCCCGTCGACGCGCCGGTCGTATCGCACGCCATCCAGCTGGCGATCGCGCCGGTGTTCCTGCTGACAGGCATCGCTGGCATGTTGAACGTGATGGTGCAGCGGCTCGCGCGGGTCATCGACCGGGCGCGCGTGCTCGAGGAGCGCTGGACCGCGATGTCGACGTCGGTGCACGACGAGGCGCGGACGGAGCTGGACGACCTGGAGACGCGGCGCAAGCTCGCGAGCTGGGCCATCAATTTCGCGGCCGCATCCGCGCTGTGCGTCTGCATCGTCATCATCCTGCTGTTCATCGACGAGTTCACCGCGTACAACCTGCGGATGGCCACCGGCCTCGCATTCGTGCTGTCGATGGTGGCGCTGGTCGGCGGCGTCTCGTCGTTCCTGCGCGAGGTCTACCTCGCGACGCATTCATCGGCGATCGACCTGCAACGGCTGGAGCGGCGCCGCGACGCCACGCGCTGAGCCAGGACCGTCGCCGGGCCGCCTGCACCGGCACGGCATCCCCGCCTACAGACCCCGCTCCCCCGCCGCCCCTAGATTCGGACATGGCCGATTGCACCGGCCGGCGGCGCGTGGCAAGTTACCGGCAATGCACATCCTCGACCTGTCGATGCTGTACAAGCCGGCCAGCGGCGGTGTTGCGCGCCACCTGGCCGCGAAGAAGCATTGGCTGCGCTCACGGCCGGGCATCCGCCACACGTTGCTGACGGTCGGTCCGGCGGGCCGCTCGGGCGATGGCGTCGTCATGCTGCCCGGAACGAAGATTCCGTTCGCCGGCCCGCTGTCGTGGCCATCACACCCGAAGCGCTGGATCGACGCCATCCGGCACCTCGAGCCCGACGTCATCGAGATCAGCGACATCGGCCCCGCGGCGTGGTACGCGTTCCACGCGGCGCGCACACTGGGCGTGCCGGTGCTCGGCTTCGCGCACGTCGACCTCGTCCGCTTCGCGCGCGAACGTCGCGGCGCATGGGCCGAAGCGGTGCTGAAGGGCTATACGCGGATGGTCTACGAGCGCTGTGACCTCGTGATGACACCGTCCGCGTTCTCGCAGCGGCGCTTCGAATCCGTCGGCGTGCCGCGCGTGATCGTGCGCCCGCTTGGCGTCGACGCGACGCTGTTCCAGCCGGGTGCGCGCGACCCGTCGCTGCGCGCGAGCCTCGGCCTCGCACCCGACACGCGGCTGCTGGTGTACGCAGGACGCTTTGCCCCGGAAAAGCGGATCGACGTGCTGCTCGCGGCATTCCAGCGGCTCGGCGCCCGCTACCGATTGCTGCTGGTGGGCGATGGTCCCGTCCCCGCGCTCCCGGACAATGTCCGGCGCTTGCCGTTCGTCGCATCGCCGACGGCGCTTGCGCGCCTGCTGGCGTCGGCCGACGCGCTCGTGCATGCGGGCGACGTCGAGACGTTCGGGCTCGTCTACCTGGAAGCGATGGCCTGCGGGCGCCCCGTCGTCGCCGCCGCGGGCGGCGCGGCCCCGGAGATCATCACGTCCGACTGTGGCGAGCTCGCTGCACCCGGTTCGCCCGCGGCGTTTGCCACCGCGATCGAGGCGCTCTATGCGCGCGACCTCGAGGCCGTCGGCAGGGCCGCGCGCAGGCGCGTGCTGGACTACTACACGCTGGACCATTGCATGCATCGGCTGTTGGCCCTGTACCGCACCGCGCGTGCGGCACCGGCCACGTCGCTGCCGGTGCTCGTTGCATCATGAACGCGACGGCCGCGCACGCCGGCGCACCGGCGTCAGCAAGCGCCGTCGCCCTCGTCGTCCACGATGTCGCGCCTGCCACGTGGCCCGATTGCCAACGACTGATCGCGGCCGTCGAAAGCATCACGCACGGACCGTTGACGCTGCTCGTCGTGCCGCACTTCCACGGTGGCCGCGCGGCCGCCGACGAGGCCGCGTTCGTCGCGGCGCTCGACGCCCGCCGGGCGCGTGGCGACGAGCTCGTGCTGCACGGTTACTACCATCGCGACGACGCGCCACCGCCGCGCAGCCTGCGCGGGTTCGTCGAGCGCCGGCTGCTCACGCGGCGCGAAGGCGAATTCGCAGCGATCGACCTCGCGGAGGCGCGTACGCGCCTGGCGGCGGGCATCGCGCTGTTCCGAGACCACGGGTGGCCGCTGCGCGGCTTCGTCCCGCCGGCGTGGCTGCTGAACGACGCGACGCGTGTCGCAATCGACAGGTCCGGGCATCCGTTCGAATGGGTGGCGGTGCGGCGCGGCCTGTACCGGCTGCCCGGCTGGCAGCTCGAGCGCACCGCCAACTACGTCTACAGCCCCGATCGCGCGTGGCGACGCTGGATGTCGCGCGGCGTTCTGGCGCGGGAAATGCGCGCGGCCCGGGACCGGCCGCTGTTGCGCATCTCGCTGCATCCCGCGGACAGCCGTGTGCCGCAGGTGATGGCGCACTGGTGTGCGCTAATTGAGGGCGCCGTGCGGACGCGGCGCGTAGTGACGAAGTCCGGGTTCATCGCGGAAGCCGCCACGCGTCGGGAGCGCCCATCGCACGTGCTCGCCGCCGGCGCGGCGCGCTGACGCGTCGCCCCCCCCGCGTTCAGGCGGGTTCAGGCGCCCGCGAGAACTTGAGCGGGACGTGGTTCAGCGACAGCCGGCGCAGGCCCGCGGCGGCGAATGCGATTGCACGCTCCGCATCCTCCGCCCGGTAGCCAACCGGCGTGCACTGGGCGATGGTCTTGCCGCAACGGTGCAGCAGCGAGCGGTCGAAGATCTGGCGCGCATAGCTGAAGCCCGCGTCGAGGTGCGTGTCGCTGATGCCAGGCAGCGACTGGCGCAGTGCGTCGCGGTATTCGCCGGCGACAGCGCCGAAGTAACGGTCGTACCACGCGCTGCCGTCGCGCGCGTCGGCGAGGCGGCCGACGACGCACAGGTAGCTGCGCCACGCGGCATCCTCGGACTTCTCGATATTCTCGAACGGCAGCCAGTACGCGCCCAGCACGTCTTCCGCCGTGAAGGCGGGACGGGCACGCACGTCCGCGAGCGACGCCCGCCACGCGGCGACCAGCCGGTCGGCACGGCGCGCAAGCGCCTCCTCGAACAGCATCTCCTTGCTGCCGAAGTGGTAATTGACCAGCGCGACGTGGACACCCGCGCGGCCGGCCAAGGCCCGGTGCGACGGCTCCTGGAACCCGTGATCCGAGACGAGGGTCTCCGCGGCGTCGAGCAACCGCTCGCGGGTGGCGTCGCCGCGGCGCGGGAGCGGCTCGACGTTGTTGATGGATCGGGTGGCTGCGCTTTGCATGGGGGGTCTCCGGGTTCGCATGGCTGTTGCACGTTGCGACAATCTTCGCGGAGTGGCCGCGCGCGCCCCATCGGCAGCCCGCGCATAAGGCTGTAGGACAGGGGACGACAGGGGCGCGGCGAGACCCGCCGTGCCCCGATCGCCGCCCATTACGCGGTATCCGCGAACAGCCGGAACCACAGCGCCATCAGCAGCCCTGCGGCACCGACACCCTGGCGGCCACGCGTCGCCTCGGCGACGCGTGGCGCGCGCACCAGGAACGCGAGCGCACCCTCGGGTGCCGATGCCTCGTCGCCGCCCGCGAGCGCCCGCACGCCGCGTTGCACCGCCGCGTGGCCCGCGGCAGCGTGGTCGCCCGCCGCGAGTTGCACGCGCAAGCCGTCGCGCGCCTGCCAGTACACGCCCTCGCGCGCGGCCCTCACCAATCGCGCCCCGGCGCAATGCCGCGGCGGTTCCATCGTTTCAAACTGTCTCATTCCGGGTGCCTCGTTCGTTGTTGTCATGTGTTGCGCGGCGCGATGCACCGCGCGGGTTCTGCGAACCGGCGTACCTTGCGACAGCGAAGAACAGTCCTATGCCAGATCCCGTCTCCTCTGCCGGCAAGTTCGTGCGCCGGTCGTGCGCGCGCTGGCGCACCGTGGCTGCGGATGATTGCGGTCGACCGTCATCGTTCACGCTCCTTTCGCGTCAGTTCCGCGACGCGTGCACGATGCACGCGCGCGTACGGCTGCAAGTTCCTCGGTGGAGGAATGCGGGAGCGATTCTTGGGAGAACCGGTCTATCGACATTCCACCGACCCGCGGCGGAATGTCTTCCGACCGGGGGCTACTGCGGCGAGAGGCCCTTCATGCCGCCAATGCAGGTGCCGCGAGAGCGATTGCCCAGCAGGGCAACGCCCGAGGCGGCGCACGGCAGCCCGCGCCCGTACGACGAGCGAACGACACCGGCCAGGCCCTGGAGGCCGGCGGCAGCGTGCGTCATCGAGTGGGTGAATGCGGTCATGTGCGGGTCTTCGACATCGAGTAGCGCTCGAGGATACGAGCGATTGAATCGTAACGTGCACGCAGTGCCCGCGGCAAGCGGAATCGCGGGCGTCGCGGAATATTCACGTCGCGATTCGCGCGTTTGCAACACGCGCGGGCGGCGGGTCGGCTGCCGCAGGGTGCGCGCCTATAATCGCAGGCGGGATGCGCACCGCACCTCACCGATGAACGCAACGTCCACGCCGCTGACCGAAGCCGAACTCGACCGCCTGGCCGCGCGCCTCGCGTCGGATGCGCTCGCCGACGCGATGCCGCTCGACGCGGTGCAGGGGCTGCTGTTCGCGCTGGCAAGCGGACCGCAACCGATGGTCGCGCCTCCGGCGTGGCTGCCGCTGGCACTCGGCGACAACCCGCAGTGGGCGAGCGACGACGAGCGCGCGGACACCGAAGCGCTGCTCGTGCGCTTTGCCGACGACTGCGCCCGCGACATCCGCGAGGCGGAGGATTCGCTGCCGCTGATCCTGTTCGGCGACGACGACGAGCCCGACTACGCGACGTGGTGCGCGGGCTACCTCGACGGCGTCGACCTGCCGGATGCGCGCTGGTACGCGGAAGGCGACGCGGACGTGCTGGACGAGTACCTGGCGCCGGTGCGCGTGCTGGCCGGCGAGCTCGCCGACGGCGCGCCGGACTCGCGCGAGCATCGCGCCGCCGTGCGCGCCGCGCGCGCGGACCTCGAGCCCGCGCTGATCGACCTGTGGCATTACTGGTTCGAGCGGCGGATCGCGCGCGAGCCGGTGCGCCGCGACGCGCCCAAGCTCGGGCGCAACGACCCGTGCCACTGCGGCAGTGGCCGCAAGTTCAAGCAGTGCCACGGCCGCGCGTGACGCTGGCGCGATGACGACGCTCGACCGCCGCGCGTTCCTCCGCCGCACGGCGGCGGTCGCGGCGGGCCTCGCGACGCCTTCGCTCGCCACCGCGACGACGCGGACGCCCGCGGCGCCACGCGGCGCCCGCCTCAGCGACGTCGACCACATCATCGTGCTGATGAAGGAGAACCGCTCCTTCGATCACTATTTCGGCACGTTCGCCGGCGTCCGCGGCTTCGACGATGCGCAGCGCACGCGCGACGCTGCGGGGCGCACGGTACTGCACCAGCCGGACCCGCAGAACCCGGACGGCTACGTGCTGCCGTTCCACCTCGACACGGCCCGCACGAGCGCGCAGGCGCTCGCCGACCTCAACCACAGCTGGGGCCCGCAGCACGGCTGCTGGAACCGGGGCGCGATGGACCGTTTCGTCACGCTCCATCGCCAGGTGGACGGCGCCAACGGCCCGCTGACGATGGGCTATTACGAGCAGGCGGACATCCCCTATTACCACGCGCTCGCCGACGCGTTCACGCTCTGCGACGGCTATTTCTGTTCGCAGTTCGGGCCCACGCACCCGAACCGGCTGTTCCTGATGACGGGCTCGATCGACGCCGATGGCGTGTTCGGCCGGCCGCAGCTCGACAACAGCGGACGCGGCCTCGCGTGGGAGACGTATCCCGAGCGCCTGACGCGCGCCGGTGTGTCGTGGCGCGTGTACCACGACGTCGACGACTTCGGCTGCAACGTGCTGCGCTATTTCACGCAATACGCGAACAGCGGCCCGACGTCGGAGCTGCGCGAGAACGCGCTGCGCGTGCGACCGCTCGCCACGCTGCTCGCCGACATCGCGACGGGCAACCTGCCGCAGGTCACGTGGATCGTGCCGCCGGCGGCAGTCAGCGAGCATCCCGATTTCCTGCCCGCCGCGGGCGAGGACCACACGGCGCGCATCGTCGCGGCGCTGTGGGCCAACCCGGCGCTGTGGGCGCACACGGTCCTCGTCATCGACTACGACGAGAACGACGGCCAGTTCGACCACGTGGCGCCTCCGGTGCCGCCGCCGGGAACGCCCGGTGAATACGTGCACGGCTTGCCGGTGGGACTCGGCTTCCGCGTGCCGTGCCTCGTCGTGTCGCCGTTCTCGCGCGGCGGCTATGTCGTCAGCGACACGTACGACCACACGTCGACGCTGCGGCTCATCGAGGCGCGCTTCGGCGTCGAGGTGCCGTACCTGTCGCGCTGGCGGCGCGAGACGTGCGGCGACCTCACGGCGACGCTGGGACTCGGCGACGCCCCCGACCTGTCGCTGCCCGCCATGCCCGCCACCGGACCGCGGCTCGCGGCGGTGCAGGCGAGCGTCGGTGGACTGCCACCGCCGACGGTCCCGGCGACGCAGCGCGTGCCGGTGCAGCAGGCAGGACCACGCAAGCGGCGCGGCCGTACGCCCGCGACGTGACGCTTCAGGGCTGCGGCGGCACGCCGGGCGCCGCCGGCAACGTCTCCAGCGCGCGCCGGAACGACTGGAACTGCGGCGACGCGCGCAGCAGCGCGCCGGCTTCGGCGCGCAGCCGGTCGACCTGCTCGTCGTCGAGGACGAAACTCGTCGGCAGGTTCTGGAAGTAATGCCGCGTTTTCGCGTCCGCGATCGCGTCGAAGCTGACGTCGATCACGTACATCGCGACGTCCGGGTAGCGCGCCGCCGCCGCGGCCGCCGACGCGCCGGCAAGTCGCGCCTCGGCCACCGCGAGGTCGCGGCGCAGCTTCCAGCGGCTGACGATGCCGCGCACGAGCTCGACGGAATCGTACGAGTAGCGGTCGATCGGCACGTTGGACGCCTGCAGCAGCTGCGAGATCGGGCCCGGCGGCGCTTCGCTCTGGTCCCAGCGCGTCGTGGGCGCGGAGCGCGCGTTGACGATGACGATTGCGATCCGGCGCACGGAATCGAAGTGCGCGAGCGCGCGCATCTGCGGGCTGACTTCCAGCTCCTGCAGCGTCTCGATGATCGCGCGCAGTCCGAGGTTGTCCGCGACGCCGCCGTCGACCAGGTGGATGTACGGGCGCGCGTTGCCGTCCGCGAACGCGCGCAGGTCCGCGAGGCGCTCGCTCGCGAGGCCCGCGACGCCCATGTCGCTGTCGGTGTTCTCCGCGGCCAGCCACGGCGGTGGCGCAAACCCGCAGCGCCCGCCGTAGTCGTTGATCGTCACCGGCGACAGCACGATCGGCACCGCCGATGACGCCGCGGCCGCGCGCGCGAGCTTGAACGACGAGAGGTCGGAGCACAGCACGTCGAAGTTGCCCTGGATGAAGCCGAGCCGCGCGCCGCTCGACAGGTCCGTGGCCGTGGTGACGACGACGGGCCGGTCCTTGCCCATCAGGTCGCCGAACGTCGCGCCGTGGAACAGGATCTCGTCGTAGTAATGCTCGGCGAGCTCGGACCGGCCGAACGTCCCGCCGATCGTCTGCCCGCCGACGAAGGGGTCGAACAGCAACGAGATCAGCTTGCCCTGGACGTCGCGCTTCAGGAACGCCTTCGGGTAGAGGTCGAACAGGTCGTTGCCGTAGAGCGCGTACGACAGCGCGGTGAAGCTGCCGCCCGACACGCCGGTGATCACGTCGACCTCGTCGAGCATCGCGTGCGGCACCCCATGCTGCACGACCGGCGTGTCACGCAGCGCTTCGAGCACGCCGTAGGACAACGCGGCCGCGCGCGTGCCGCCGCCCGAGAATGCGAGCAGCAGCAACGTATCGGGGTCGTTGTGCGGGCGCGGCCGGGCCAGCGCCTCCAGCACGCGGTAGCCCCCGTGCGGGTCGACGTGGTCGATCGGCGCGTTGACCGGGCGGCTCGCGCAGGCGGCGAGCGCAAGCGTCGCGAGAGCCGCCAGCGCCGCATGCAGCGCGCTCCGACGGTGGCCCATCAGCGGGCCCTCGCGCGCGCCGCCAGCGCGAACAGCGGGGCCGCGAATGCCGACGGCAACGCCGCAAGCGCGAGCGCGTCCGCAAGCCCGATGCGCGGCGCCAGCGCGCCGACGACCACCGGAGCAGGCGCGAGGCCCACCAGGTTGCCGGCGATCGCCAGCGCGGCAAAGCCGGTGGCGCGCATCGACACCGGCACGCGCTCGGACAACTCGGCCGCGGCTGCGCCGAGGTGCGCGGCGGCGAACAACGCGCCGACGAACATCAACGTGATCTGCAGTGTCCCGGGCGGCCCGGCAAACGCGGTCCCGAGCAGCACGCATGTGGCGCCCGCATACACGGCGCACGCCACGAGCCGGCGCGCGGGATGCCCGCGGCCCACCCGGTCGGCGACGAAGCCGCCGATGACCATGCCGAGTGCCGTGCACAGCAGCAACGCGGCAGCGCGCGTTGCGGCGGCGCGGCTGTCGAGCCCATAGGTGCGGGCAAGGAACGCGGGCAGCCAGCCCGACAGCGCGCCGGCGGCGAACAACTGCAGGCCGCCGGCCAGGTAGATGAGCCTCGCGCCCGGCGCCACGAACACGAGGCGCAGCGATCCCCACATGGTGCGCCACGATAGAGGCCGGTCGCCGTCGGCGAGACCGGTACGCCGGTGCAGCGGCGCCGCGGCAACGGCGAACGCGAGCGCCAGCGCCGCGCCGGCAACGCCGATCGCGAGCAGCGGCGCGCGCCAGCCATGGACTGCCGCGACGGCGCCGGCAAACGCGACGCCGAGCACGGTGCCGACGGCGGCCATCGCGTTGAACGCGCCGAGCATGGCCGCGCGGCGGTCCGCGGCGAAGAGGCTCGCGAACAGCGCGCCACCGGCGGTACCGTAGCTCGCTTCGCCGACGCCGACCAGCACGCGCGAGGTCAGCAACTGGCCGTAACTGGCCGCAAAGCCGCCCGCGATCATCGCGACGCTCCACACGAGCGCCATCACGGTGATGCAGCGTACGGCGCCGACGCGGTCGACGACCAGCGACAGCGGAAACGCCAGCACCGCCACGCACAGCGCCACGACGCCTGCAAGCAGGCCGAGCGCCGCATCGCCGACGCCCCACTCGGCGGCAAGCGCGGGATACAGCGCCGTCACGCTGCTGCGCGCGGCGAAATCCACGACCATCAATCCCCCGGTCAGCAACAGCACCACCACGACGCGGAACGACCGGGGCGCGTCGGCGTTCATCGGGCAGCGATCAGGGCGGGACGCGAGTACGCGGCTCGCGGGCAACGTGGACGCGACCGCGCGCCACCCGCACGTCGTGGACGTCCAGGTACAGCAGCGGGACTCCCAACACCGCCCCCGTCGTGACGTCGTAGCGCCATCCACTGTGCGCGCACCGGATCGTGGTGCCGGACAACACGCCGGCAGCCAGCGACTCGCCGGAGCGCAGGCAGGCATCCGCGAGCGCGTGCACGCCCGAGCCGGTATTCACCAGCACGAGCGGCCGGCCTCCGGCCACGACGCGCACCAGCGTCCCGGGCGGCACGTCGCACAGCAGGGCAGTGGGCACGAATCCGGCAACAGGCATCGTGCAGGAACCTCGCAATGGTTGCCGCGCGGGCGGCGCGGCCGCGCCCTCGCGCGTCCCGCCATCGTGCGTTGCGATCCTCCATGGGTCTTGACATTTCCCGACAGCGGGCCGCGGCGGGCCGGGTCGCTTTGCAAGTTTGACAATTCAGGACAATCGGCGGAACCTAGCGCGCATCCGAATGTGGCGTCAACCGCCCGTCCTCGCATGGCGACGATGCCGGCGACCTCCCGTAGCGCATGTCCGCCCCGTCGGCCTCCCAGGAACTCCCGCAGCACCGCGTTGCCGCACTGGTTGCATTACCGGCACTTATCCGCCAGCTGGGTGGCGACCCGGCCGCGCTGTGCGCGGAAGCGGGCGTCGCGCTGGAACGGTTCGACGCACCGGACCACTGGATCCCGTTCGCCGGGCTGGGCCGCCTGCTCGAGATCACGGCCGCACGAGTAGGCTGCGAGCACGTCGGTCTGCTGGCCGGCCGCGCGTTCCAGCTCGACAACCTGGGGATTACCGGACAGTTCGCGCTCAACGCCCCGAGCGTGCGCGAGGCGGCGCGGCTGTTCATGGTGTACCAGCATCTCAACAGCGAGGCCGCCGTCGCGTTCATCAGCGAGCGCGACGGCATCGCCGACCTGGTATGGGCCGTCTATGCCGAGCACCCGCCCGGGCTGCGCTATATCTACGGCGCGGCGATGGTCGCGGTCTACAACTGCATGCGGCGCCTCGTCGGGCCGGACTGGGCGCCGCTCGAGGCCACGTTCGCGTTCTCCCGGCCGGTGGACGTGGAGCCTTACCAGCGCCAGTTCCGTACGCCGCTGCGCTTCGGCGCCGAGGCGACCTCCTTCCGCTTCAAGGCCTCGTACCTGGACCGCCCGGTGGAAGGCGCCGACCGCAGCCGCCTGCGCGAGCTGCAGGCCACCGCGGCGCGCGCGCCCGCGCCGATCGCGCAGCAGGTCCTGCGCGCGCTGCGCACGCTGTTCGCGAGCGGTAGCGTATCGGGCAACGCCGTGGCGGCGATCCTGATGATGCACCGGCGCACGCTGAACCGCCGCCTGCGCGACGAAGGGACGACGTTCCAGGCGCTCCTGCACGCCGTGCGCGACGACGTGGCGCGCCAGCTGTTGGCGGAAACGGACCTCGCCGTCGACGATATCGCCGCCGCGCTCGGCTACTCGTCCGCGAGCGCGTTCACGCGCAGCTTCCACGCGTGGTCGGGCACGACGCCGCGCCACTGGCGCCGCAACGCGCAGCAACGGGGGCCGTCCGCGGCGTTGTCCTGATCTGCAAAGACCGCCGGGCGGAACGTCGTCAACATCGCCCCGGTTCGACTTACGGGAGTGTACCCACCATGAATGCGATCGCCGTCCTGAAACGCGCCACTGCGGCGCTGCTCGCCGCCACGTTCCTTGCCGCGGTCTCCGTGCACGCGCAGACACCCACCCCCGCGCCTTGGCCACGCCCCGCGGACATCCCGGGCGCCGCCGTCCTCGTCTACCAGCCCCAGGTCGAGAGCTGGGTGGGCGACCAGCTCAAGTTCCGCGCCGCCGTCGCCATCAAGCCGACGGGCGCCAAGGAGGAAACCTTCGGCGCGCTGTTCGCGACGGCGCGCGTGCAATCGGACCGCACGACGCGCACCGTCGTGCTGTCCGGCATCACGATCACCAAGCAGTCCTTCCCGACACTGCCTGACAACGGCGCCGCCTACGCGGCCGCGCTGCAGGCGGAGTTCGGCGCCAAGGTGACGACGATGTCGCTCGACCGGCTCGAGGCGGCCCTCGCGGTGACCAATGTCCAGCACCAATCGGTGCCCGTGCAGAACACGCCGCCGCAGATCTTCGTCAGCTACACGCCAGCGATCCTGATCCCGATCGACGGCACGGCGGTCATGAAGCCGGTGCCGAGCGATACGCGCTACTCGCGCGTCATCAACACCCGCGCGCTGATCCTGCAGGGCGGATTCGGCAACCGGTATTACCTGCACCTGTACGACGGCTGGGTCGCGGCCGATGCGCTGACGGGACCGTGGTCGCAGCCGCTGCGCACGCCGCTGGGCCTGGACGACATCGCCCAGGCGCTGGGGCAGAAGGGCACCGTCGACCTCTTGTCCGGCAGCGCCAACGCCAATCCCAAGCCGTCGCTCGCCAACGGCGTGCCGACGGTCTATGTCGCGTTCGGTCCCGCCGAGCTGATCGTGTTCCAGGGCCAGCCGGACCTGGTGCCTGTCGTGCAGACGCCGCTGCTGTGGGCCACCAACACGACGAGCGACGTGCTCGTCGACACGACGAACAACCTGTATTACGTGCTGCTCGCGGGCCGCTGGTTCCGGGCGCCGCAGCTCGCGGGCCCGTGGACGTTCGTCGCGAGCAATGCGCTGCCGCCGTCGTTCGCGCAGATCCCGCCGACGTCCGCTGCCGCCGCGGTGCTCGCGTCCGTCGCGGGCACGACGCAGGCGAAGGAGGCGATGATCGCCAACACGATCCCGCAGTCCGCGTCCGTCAAGCGCGTCGGCGGCCCGGTGTTCACGCCGTCGTTCGACGGACCGCCCGCGTACAAGCCGATCGAGGGCACCGGCCTGTCGTACGTCGCCAACGCGTCGGCTCCGCTGATCCAGGTCGCCGGCAACCAGTATTACGCGGTATCTGCCGGCGTGTGGTTCACGGCCCCCGCGGTCACGGGTCCGTGGACGGTCGCGACGTCGGTCCCCGCCGCCATCTACACGATCCCGCCGTCGTCACCGCTCTACTACACGACGTTCGTGCACGTATACGGCTACACGCCGGACGTCGTGTACGTCGGCTACACGCCGGGCTACCTCGGTACCGTCGTCGAGCCGTCGGGCACCGTCGTGTTCGGTACCGGCTACGCCTACAGCCCGTGGATCGGCAACGTCTGGTACGGCGCACCCGTCACGTACACCGTCGCTGCAGCTCCCGTGTACAACCCGGCCGTCGGCTTCACGTTCGGCTTCGCGATGGGACTCGCGACCGCCGCATGGGCGACCCCCTACTACGGCGGCGTCTATTACGGCACCGGCTACTGGGGCGCCGCGGGGTATCCGTGCTGCGCCACCGCCAGCGCGAACGTCTATGGCCACTGGGGCAACACCGTCTATTCGGGCTCGCGCTCGTGGTATGCGGGCGGCGGTGTCGCCGGCACGACCGCCAGCGGCACGTATCACAACAACGTGACCGGCAACAGCGGCACGTACAACGCGGGCCGGCAGTACAACGCGTACACCGGGAACGCGACGCGCGGCTACGATCGCACCGTCGACACGCCGGCCGGCGGCAGCGGCAACGTCGCGCGCGCGTCGAACTACAACACGTACACGGGGCAGCGCTCGGCCGCGTCGAGTGTCTCGGGCACGGGTGCGGGCGGCAGTTCCTACACGCACAACTCGGCGACGACGGCAGGCCCCGAAGGCTATGCGCATGCGGGCCAGACGACGACGACCAACGCGCGCACGGGCCAGACGAACACCTGGGGCTCGGCCACCGTCGGCAACAACCATTACGCGGACGCGGACGGCAACGTCTATCGCAACACCGGTGACGGCTGGCAGAAGAGCACGTCCAGCGGCTGGCAGAGCGCGGACAGCGCCAAGTCGTGGGGCGACGCCGAATCGCAGGCACGCAGCACCGGCGAAGACCACGCGTCGAGCTTCGGCAGCGCGTCGCACTCGTACGGCGGCGGCGGTTTCGGCGGCGGTGGCTTCGACCGCGGCAGCTTCGGCGGCGGCGGCGGTCGCTTCGGCGGCTTCGGCGGCGGCGGCGGGTTCCGCGGCGGCCGGCGCTGACGGGTCGTCAGCCCGCTTTCAGTTGCGCAAGGCGGGCGGCCAGCAGCGCCGCCCACTTGTTGAACGCGTCCTGCGCGTAGCTCCAGCTGGTGAACGAGTCCATGTAGCCGTTCACCCAGGTCTGCGCCGCATTGGTGACGCCGCCGTTGAGCGACGCCGCGTACTTGCGCCCGATCTCGGTGTCCGCGCACTCGGCGACGACGGCGCCGCTGGCGCCGTCGCGGAACTGCACTTCCATGCCCGTTTCGCCGAGGTAAGGCGTCGATCCGGCCGGGCGCCCGGTCGCCGCGCCCGAGCCGATCTCCGCGACAAAGCCGTACGGCACCGCGGTGCCCACCAGGCTGTCGGCGGCGTTGGTCGGCACAAGCGACGTCAGCGCGATGCGCACGCGCAGCACGCCGGGCCCCGGCTTGTCGACGATCCTCTCGTTCGGCTGCAGGTCCCGCACCAGCGCGTCGTGGAAATAGTCGACCAGCATCTTGAGGTCGGCCGGGTCCACCATCGCGCCGTTGCCGGAGCGCGCGAACGAAACGTTCATCCGCTCGATCATCACCGCGTCATACGCCTTCCACGCGACGTCGGGCTTGCGCCAGCACAAGACGCCGCTGCCGCCGGGCGCCGGTTGAAGCGCCGCGTAATCGGTGAGGAAGCCGACGTGCGCGACGTTGCCTTGCGTTGCCGCGGACGTGACGACGGCCGAGCCGCTGCCACCGGCGATGTTCATGTCCGGCGCACTCGTCGACGCGCATCCGGCGACGAGCAGCGCGACGGCAGCGGCGACTGCGTTGCGGTAGAGAGAAAGGGTCGCGTTCATTTGGGGAACATGAATTGCACTTGTGCGCGGATCTGCCAGTTGGCGCCGTAGTCCGGCCGCACGACGTTGTAGTAGGCCGACACCTGCGTGTTCACCGGCAGCTTGCCGAAGTGGAAGATCTTGCCCACGCCGCCACCGATCGGCACCGTCCACTGCTGGCTGCCCGGCGCCATCCACGACACGGTGGCGATCGGCGCGCTCGTCAGGTACAGGCCGCTTTCGAAGTTGTAATTGACGAACGGCTGGATGAGGCCGTTGCTGTACGCGCCACCGTGCTTGTCACTCGACAGCGACCAGATGTTGTTCAGCAGCACGCCATATACCCACGGACTGCCCTTCTCCATGTGGAGGACGACGAACGAGGGGCCGAGGCCCCAGTTGTCGTTGCCGAGTTCGTTGTTCGAGTTCGTCGGCGCCTGCAGCACGGGACCTGCCCCCCAGATCCACTCGCTCGGATGAGCCGGCGACAGGAAAGCCGTGAATTGCAGGTCGCCGAGGCCGCTGACCGGACCGGTGTCTGCGTCGAGCCGCGGCATCCACACGACGGGCAGGATCGTGCGCGTGATAATGTTCCAGTCGTCGGTCACCGAGATCGGGATGACGGGCTGGATGTTGAGGATGTTCTGCGTGCCCTTGTCCGGCCCGAAATTGAGATTCGTGTTGTTCTGGAACGGCACGCTGATCAGGTTGCCGACCGGGTTCTGCGCGAGCTTCGCGAGCTCTTCGGCACTCATCTCCGCGCGCGCGGCGGAAGCAACCGCCAGCAGGCACGAAAGCGCAAGCGCTTGGGATGACCTCGACAGTCTTGGCATGGCGATCTCCGATCTCCGATATTACGCAGCGAGCGGAGCATATTGCCCACGCCACCCGCGGCCCGCCACGCTTTTCGCGACAAGGCGGTGCCACGTCGTCCCGCCACCGCGTGATCCGATGACGGCGCCGAGACGGCGGCGGCGCTCCGGACGCCGACCGGTGCCCCACGGTCAATGCGCGAGGGTCTCGCCGGTCCAGTTGACCGGCGAGCGCGGGCCGTCATCATAGCCATACCCGATCTCGTACCGCCCTGCAGGCAACGCTGACAGCGGGAAAGTGCCCCAGAACGCGAGCGGACGCTCGCCGAGCCTGAGCTCCGGGATCCGCTGCCAGTCGAGCATCGTCGCCCAGGTGCCGCCGTCGCCGCGCAACCATAGCGCGAGGTCCGGCGCACCTCCCCAGGTCTGTCCACGCACGCTCAGCGTGTCGTCACGGACCAGTGACCCGAACGACTTCGTGAACGTCGGGAGCGGGTCGTCACGCTCCCGGGCCACACGATGCAGCGCATGGCGGGGATTTTGCACCAGCACCGGCGAGTACGCGTCGGTCGCGCGCGCCAGGTCGGCAAGCCGGCTGCCGACGGCGGGGCCGGGGTATCCGGTATCCAGCATGTGGCCCGTGAGCAAGTACTGGTTCAGTGCTGCACGCTGCTGCAGCGAGAAGCCGACGAGCTCCGGCACTTCCACGTGCCACGCGGCGACGGACCACGTCGCCGTCATCAACAAGCCGGCGGCGCATGTGGCCCGCCGCAGGCGGGGCGTCCACGCGTCTTGCGCGTGGCGGGCCACCGCAACCGCGGTGACGAGGACGAGCATGGCGGAATAGATCCGGTAGCGGCTGGCTGCCGTTGCCTCGATGCCAAAGTAATAGCGTCCGATCGCAATGGCCGCGCACGAGGCCGCGAGGAGCCCTGCCCAGGCGACGAGCACCGGGTCGAGCGCGGACCGCGTCCGATCGACGACGAGGGCGACCCAGGCCAGCGTGATCGCAGACCCGACACCGATCGCAAGGCCGGGACCGGCGACGAGGCCGGAGGCCACGCCTCCCATGACGTGCAACACGACAAGTGCGAACCGCCACGGCTCGCGCAGCAGATACGTTGCTGGAGGATGATCCGACGGCGCGACGTAGCCGTTGAAATACCAGCCGGCGAACAGCGCCCCCAGCGCGACCCATGCCAGCGCACGACGCGGCCGACCCGTGCGCCAGGCGAGGAACGCGCCAGCGGCGAACACGAACACGCCGGAGGATGCGGTGCACGCCGCCGCGACCGCCGCCAGGGCCCCGGCGGCGTTCGCCAGCGGCGACCGGGCACCCAACGCCTGGACGGCGACGAACGCGTAGAGCGGGAATGCAAGGTGCTGAATCGCCGCGGCGGTCCAGTACTGGCCGTGCCAGAGCGCCGGGCTCGCAACGAGCGCGGCGGCGACCGGCGCGAGCCACGCCCGCGCCGGCGAGGGCGCGCGCGCGAGGACGACGCACGCGGCCGCGACACATGCCAGCGTGCCGTAGAGCATGAGCAGCCGCAGGTCGAGATGGCGTACACCATCCATCGCCAGCGCACCCAGCAGGCGCTGCGTCGCGAAGCGGTGATCCGGCGACAGCGCGAACACGCGCGCGAGCCGTTCGCTCCACGTGGCCATGTCGGCCATCTGCAGCGGATCGGCAAACAGCAGCGAGAAATCGTCGACGAGCGGGAAGTTGACGGCCCATCGATGCAGCATCGAGACATGCGCGGCGACGATCGCGAGCGCCACGCCCCACGCGAGCGCCGCGCCAAGCGCTGCCGGGCCCCGACCAGGCGCCCGCATGTTATCGAAGCGTCACCGCCACGGTGGAGCCGTCACCGCCACGGCATGATCGGTACCGCGGAGATCGCGTTCATCGGCGATCCCTCCAGCACCCGGCGGCTCACGGCGACGTACACCAGCGTGTTGTGCTTCTCGTCGAGCATGCGCACGACCTTCGTGTTCTTGAAGATCAGCGACGTGCTCTCGGTGAACACGCTCTCTTCCTTCGGCAGGTTGGCAGGCAGCGTGATGGGGCCGCTCTGGTGGCACGTGATCGCGAAGCGCGAGGGATCCTCGGCCACGCCGGCGGCGCCCTTCCATCCACCGGTCTTGGCCTGGCTGATGTGGCACGTGACGCCGGGCACGCGCGGGTCGTCGAATGCCTGCACGCAGACCTTGTCGTTCGGCGAGAACAGCCGGATCGTCGTCGACGTGCAGCCGACGTCCTCCGCGCGCGCGGCGCCGGTGGCGAGCGCGAGCGCGACGGTCGCGAATGCACGGACCGTCACGATGCGCGCGTGCACGCAGCTTCCTTGCCCGGTTCCCCCCAGGTGACCGTCGCGACGCCCTGGTGTTCCCAGTACTGGACGCCTTCGCCGCCGACGTAGCGCGCGCCGCTGCCCGACGGCGCGACGAACAGCAGGTCCGTGCGGCGTTCCGTTTCCATGCTCGCCGATGGCGGGTCGGTGTCGAAGAACGTGATCACGAGCGGCCCGGCCTCCGCGCCCGTGCACGCGAAGCGGAACGGTCCGTGCGCGGGCACGAGCCGGTACTGGCCCTGCAGCTCGGCGATCCGCGCGCGATAGAGGCCCCGCACGCAGTTGTACGTATTGGGGGCCGTGGCACAGGCGTCGCGATCCTCGAGCCACTGCTTCTGCACCAGCGCGATCGTCTGCGGCAACACGGCCGTCGACGGCTCGCGCTTCTGCGACGCGACGATCACCGCGCCGAGCTTGCGATCGAGCGCCAGCAGTTGCGCGTCGCCGCACACCAGCGCCTGGACCGAACCCGGCTTGCGCGTCGCGGCCGCGGCCGGTGCGCACGAGTAGGAGCCGTCGCTGACCGGCGCAGGCGCGGTCGGTTTGGCCTTGTTGGCGGGTTCGGCAGCGTACGCACCGCCGGCGGCCAGCAGCAGGGCCAGCGGCACGACGAGCAGCAAACGCGGGACGGGGAAGGCCATTGCAGGATCCGCGGAGCGAAGGGGAGTCGGTAACGATACCGCGCCAGCCGGTCGGCGTATATGCCGCCGGCCGCAGCGCAGTCGCCGTCCGTCTCCCGGCAGCGCAGGCTCCGTCACGCGAACAACGGCAACGCAACCGGGACGTTGGCGTCGCGCGCGGCGTCGCCCGCCGGCACGAGGCCGGTCGCGCGCACGCCCAGCAGCCGGATCCGGCGCGAGAACTCGACACGCGTGAGGCACGTGCCCGCCGCCGCGCGGATCGCGGCGGCATCGGCGACGGCGATCGGTACCGTGTGGTCGCGCGTGACGGTCCGGAAATCGTCGAAGCGGAGCTTCACCCCGAGCGTGCGCGCCGCGTAGCCCTTGCGCGTGAGGTCCGCCGCGACGCCGGCACAGAGCTCGTCGAGGATGCCGGCCAACGCCGCACGATCGTGACGCGCGGACAGGTCGCGGTCGAACGTCGTCTCGCGGCTGATCGAGCGCGGCTCGCTGTACGTGACGACGGGCCGCGCGTCGCGCCCATGTGCCGCCTCGTGCATCCATGCGCCGTGGCTGCGCCCGAAATGCTCGACGAGCCATTGCGGGGGGCAGGCCGCCAGCTCGCCGATCGTCGTCACGCCCAGGGCCGCGAGTCGCGCGCTCGCCTTGGGGCCGATGCCGTTGATCCGCGCAGCCGGCAGCGGCCAGATGCGTTCCGGCAAGTCCGCCATCGCGACGAGCGTCAGGCCGTCGGGCTTGTCGAGCTCCGACGCGATCTTGGACAGCAGCTTGTTGGGCGTCACCGCGATCGAGCAGGACAGGCCCGTGGCGGCGCGCACCGCGTCCTTGAGCTGCTGCGCGACGGCGCGCGCCCGCTGCCATTGCACGTCCGCATCCTCGCGCGCATCGGCCCCGGCCACCAGCTCGGTGAGGTCGATGTAGATCTCGTCGATGCCGCGGTCCTCGACGGCCGGCGCCAGCGCGCGCACCGCCTCCTTGAAGCGCCGCGAATAGGCGCGGTACTGCGTGAAGTCCGCCGGCAGTACGTACGCCTGCGGCGCGAGCGCCGCGGCCTTCATCATCGGCTGCGCGGAGCGCAGGCCCAACGCGCGCGCCTCGTACGTGCACGTCGTGATGACGCCGCGCCCGCGGTAGTCTTCCAGCCGATGGAAACGGCGCATCACGCGTCCCGTGCGCGCATCGACGGACTCCTCGGGCCGGTGCGCACTGCCGCCACCGATCACCACCGGCTTGCCGCGCAGTTCCGGGTAGCGCAACAGCTCGACCGACGCGTAGAACGCATCCATGTCGAGGTGCGCGATGTAGCGTGCGGGCGGCGGGCTTTGAGGCATGGGAAGCGAGATCGACGCGGAATTGTGCGCTTCCCGGGACGAGCCGACGAGCGTGCGCGGAACTACGCCGCCGCCGCGATAAAATCCGGGCCGTGACATCCGCAACGCCGGCTCCCCCCACCACGCGCAAGGCCATCGTCCTCCTGTCCGGGGGGCTCGATTCCAGCACCGTGCTCGCGATCGCCCGTGCCGAAGGCTACGCGTGCTACGCACTGTCGTTCGACTACGGCCAGCGGCACAACGGCGAACTCGCGGCCGCGCGCCGCGTGGCCAAGGCGCTCGGGGCCGCCCAGCACCAGGTCGTGCGCTTCGACCTGCGCGCGTTCGGCGGCTCGGCGCTGACCGCCGACGTGGCGGTGCCCAAGGGCCGCACGGCGGACGAGATGGCGACCGGCATTCCGATCACCTACGTGCCGGCGCGCAACACGATCTTCCTGTCGTTCGCGCTCGCATGGGCCGAGACGCTCGGGGCCGCGGACATCTTCATCGGCGTCAACGCGATCGACTACTCGGGTTATCCGGACTGCCGCCCCGAATACATTGCCGCATTCGAGGCGATGGCCAACCTGGCCACGCGCGCCGGCGTCGAAGGCACGACGCACGTGCGCATCCACGCGCCGCTCCTGAAGATGAGCAAGGCCGACATCGTGCGCCGCGGTACCGCGCTCGGCGTCGATTTCGGCATGACGACGAGTTGCTACGACCCGTCGGCGGGTGGCGTTCCCTGCGGCAGCTGCGACGCGTGCCACCTGCGCGCGGGCGGCTTCGCGCAGGCGGGCATGAACGACCCGCTGCTATAATCCGCGCACCGCGGCGCCCTCGAGGGCGCCGTTGCGCACCTGCTCCGCGCGTGGCGTCGCGCTCGTCGCCCGCCACGCGCAAGCTCACCGATGAACGACTCCTCCGACCTCGCGCGCGACGTCGCCAAGCGGCGCACGTTCGCGATCATCTCCCACCCGGACGCGGGCAAGACCACGCTGACGGAAAAGCTGCTGCTGTTCGGCGGTGCCATCCAGATGGCGGGCACCGTCAAGGCACGCAAGAGCGCGCGGCACGCGACGTCCGACTGGATGGAAGTGGAAAAGCAGCGCGGGATCTCGGTGACGAGCTCGGTGATGCAGTTCGACTATGGCGGGCACACGATCAACCTGCTCGACACGCCGGGCCACCAGGATTTCTCGGAAGACACGTACCGCGTGCTGACGGCGGTCGACGCGGCCGTCATGGTGATCGACGCCGCCAAGGGCGTCGAAGCGCAGACGATCAAGCTGCTCGACGTGTGCCGGCTGCGCGCGACACCGATCATCACGTTCGTCAACAAGATGGACCGCGAGGTTCGCGAGCCGCTCGCGTTGCTCGAGGAAATCGAGTCGGTACTCGCGATCGACTGCGCGCCGATCACGTGGCCGCTGGGCATGGGCAAGGCGTTCCGCGGCGTGTTCCACCTGGGCACGAACCGGCTCATGCGCTTCACGCCAGGCGAGGAACGCGTGTCCACGGACACGGAGCTGATCGAGGGGCTCGACAACCCGCGGCTGGACGCGTTGTTCCCGGACGAGGTGCGCGCGCTGCGCAACGACGTCGACCTGATCCGCTCGGCAAGCTCGCCGTTCTCGCTGGCCGAGTTCCTGGCGGGCCGGCAATCGCCGGTGTTCTTCGGCTCGGGCATCAACAACTTCGGCGTGCAGGAGATCCTGCAGGCGCTCGTCGACTGGGCACCCCCGCCGCTCCCGCGCGACGCCGGCGCGCGCGACGTCCTGCCCACGGAGGCGCCGTTCACCGGCTTCGTGTTCAAGATCCAGGCGAACATGGACCCGAAGCACCGCGACCGCATCGCGTTCTTCCGCGTGTGCTCGGGTCGCTACGCGCCCGGCATGAAGGTGATGCACGTGCGCGACAGCCGCGAGATGAAGCTCGGCAACGCGCTGACGTTCATGGCCAACGAGCGCGTGGCGAGCACCGACGCGGTGGCCGGCGACATCCTCGGCATCCACAACCACGGGCAGCTGCAGATCGGCGACACGCTGACGGAGGGCGAGAAGCTCGGCTTCAAGGGCATCCCCTATTTCGCGCCCGAGATGTTCCGCACGGCGCGGCCGCGCGACCCGTTCAAGGCCAAGCCGCTCGCCAAGGGCTTGAAGGAACTGGGCGAGGAAGGCGCGATCCAGGTGTTCGAGATGCAGGTCAACAACAACCTGCTGCTCGGCGCCGTCGGCCAGCTGCAGTTCGAAATCGTCGCCGACCGGCTCGCGCGCGAGTACAAGGTCGACGCGATCTACGAGCAGGCGAGCGTCGCCACCGCGCGCTGGCTCACGTACCCGGACGAGACGACGCGCCGCAACTTCGAGCGCGAGCAGTCCGCCGCGCTCGGCACCGACGTCGACGGCAATCCCGTGTTCCTCGCCACCAACAAGTACAACCTGCAGGTGACGATGGAACGCTGGCCCAAGGTCGGCTTCCACGCGACGCGCGAGCACGGCCAGAAGCTGTAGCCGTCGACGCCGCCTTCAGGCGGGCCGCCCGCGCGACGGCGCCGGCCGCCGCGGAAGGTCACGCGGCCTGTCGCAGCGTCGCCAGCGCAGGCGCTGGCCGGCGATGGACCGCGCGGCGACGGGCCACGGGGCGCGGCGCGATCGCGCCTGCCTGTCGGCCGGCGGCGCGCGGCGGCTGGGGCTTGCGCCCCGCGAGCGCCAGGAACGCCCGCAGCGCGGCATCGCCACTGCGGGGTCGCCCTTCGCCCAGCGCCGCGTGCAGCGACCCGTCGCGCCAACGCTCGAACACGCGCGGGTCGATATACGACTTGCGGCACACGGCCACCGTATTGCGGAGCTCCGCCGCCACCTGGCGGATGGCCTCGACGATGGCGGCCCGCATCGCGCGCTCGCTCGTGCACTCCGTGCGCGGCGTGGCCGCCATCAGCACGACGGCCCGCATCGTCGCCGCGTGCGTGCGGAAGTCCTTCGCGGTGAAGCTCGCCCCCATCGCATCGCGCAGGTAGTCGTTGACGAGCTCCGACGTCACCGCGTGGCGGGCGCCGTCGTCATCGAGATACTGGAACAACGCCTGTCCCGGCAGCTGATGGCAGCGGCGCACGATGGCGACGAGCCGCGCGTCGCTGATCGTGACCTCGTGGTCGACGCCGCCCTTGCCGCGAAACCGCAGCACCAGGCGACCGTCGCGCACGAACTGCGCATGCCGCGCGCGCAGCGTGGTCAGCCCATAACTGTGGTTGTCGCGCGCGTAGTCCTCGTTGCCGATGCGCACGCGCGTCGTGTCGAGCAGCCTTGCCACCGTGGCAAGGACCTTGGCGCGCGGCAGCCCCGGCTGCGCCAGGTCGCGCTGGACGTGCCGGCGCAGGCGCGGGAGGGACGCCGCGAACGCCGCCATCCGCTCGAATTTCCCGCCGTCGCGCGCGACGCGCCAGTCGGCGTGATAGCGATATTGCTTGCGCCCGCGCGCGTCGCGACCGGTGGCCTGCAGGTGGCCACGCGGATGCATGCAGATCCACACGTCGTCATAGGCCGGCGGTATCGCGAGCTTCGCGATCCGCGCGAGCTCGCCCTTGTCGCGCAACGGCGAGCCGTCCGGGCGGACATAGCGGAAGGCGCCGCGGTGGCGCCTGCGCGCGTAGCCGGGGGCATCGTCGGTCACGTAGACCAGGCCTGCCGCGCGCGCGGCAGCCCGCGCCTCCGCGGCGACGGGTTCGGTAGGGGTGGCGGTGGCGGACATGGCGCCGCCATCGTCACCGGCCCCACTCGCATAAGGAGTCGGGCGCCGCCGGATTCACGCGTCGGCGCCGTCCCACCTGCTCCCGCCGCTCGTCAGTACGTCCCGCCTGGGGCCGGGCCGGGTGCAGGGGCTGCCGTCGACGCGCCCGGTGGGACCACCTGCAACCAGGCTCGCGTGCAGGTCTGGACCTGGGGATAGAAGCCGGCGTCCGGGCAATAGTACTGGAAGTTAGTGCTCGCTGTCGGCGCAGCCTGTGCCGAAGGCGGAGGCGGCACGGGGATGCCCGGCCGGCTGTCGCCATAGGTCACGGGCGCAGGATCGGAGTACACGTACGTCGTGGTGCTTGGCGCGATGACCGTCGGATACAGCGGCGCGCCCCACCCGACCAGCGGGAAGCCGATCGACACCCCGAAGCCCGGACCGTAATACCCGTAGCCCGCGCCCCAGTACGGATAGTAGGCACCGTAGTAACCGCCGTAAAAGCGCGGGCCGTAGTACCCCGGCCAACCGTACCCGCCGCCACCGTAGTAGCCGCGGCCGTAGTACCCGCCGTAATAGCCGCCACCGTGGTACCCGGTGCCGTAATTGCCGCCGTGATACGCACCGCCGCCATAGCCGCCGCCATAGCCGCCGCCATAGCCGCCTCCGGGGCCGCCGTGATAGCCACCGCCAGGCGCACCACCGCCGCCCCCATGGAAGCCACCGCCGCCGCCACCACCGCCGCCATGCCCGCCGCCGCCCGGTGCGGCGCTCGCGGCCGCAATGCCAAGCGCACCGATCGCCAGCGCGGCCAGCGTCCGCTTCCAACCCATTCCGTTGCCCATTGCCTTCTCCTCGACGCCCTCGCGGCTGCGCCCTTGATTCCTCAACGTACTGCATCCGAGCGGCGTTGACCATCGCCTTCGCGTTGGGCTCGCCGGCGCGTTGCCTGTTCCGCCGTCCGGCGGGCAACCTGCATAGCGCTTGCCGTGGCCGGTTGCAGCCACCATCTAGAATGCCGAACGAGTTTGCATCCGGATTGAACCCTCGTTCGAAACCCACGGAGCCCAGCATGGCCAACGAACCCCGGACCGGCGACGCGCAGATGGACGTCAATGCGCTGTATCGCGAGGAGATCTACACCGATCGCCGCATCGGCACGCTGCGCGTGCTCGTGCCCGTGACACCGCAAGGCACGCCTGACGAAGCACGCGAAACCGTCTACCAGGGCGAGGCGCAGCTGATGACCAATGCGGGGCCGCTGCCGATCGCGTTCGAGATCGAGGCCACCAACCTTGCCGATGCCGTCGCCGGCTACGGCAAGGCCGCGCAGGAAGGCGTCGAGCGCACGATGAAGGAGCTGCAGCAGCTGCGCCGCGAATCGCAATCGTCGATCGTCATCCCGGAATCGAGTGCGCTGCCTCCCGCGGGCGGCAAGATCCAGTTGCGCTGAGACGCGCCGCGGTCAGTGCCCGCCAACGGCGGGCGCGATGCGCCAGGTCGCGTTGGCCGCGAAGTATTCGACGAGGAAATCGACCAGCACGCGCACCTTGGCCGACAGGTGCCGCCGGCTCGGGTACACGGCGTGGATCGCCGTCGCCGGCGGCGCATAGCCCGCGAGCAGCGGCACCAGCGCGCCGCGCCGCAATTCCGGCGCCACGATGAAGTCGGGCTCCAGCGTGATGCCCAGGCCGGCCACCGCCAGCGACGCCAGCATCTCGCCGTTGTTCGCGTGCGCGGGGCCCGTCACGCGCACGGTCTGCTCGTCGCCATCCGCAGCGCGGAACCGCCATGCGTTGCTCGTCGTCGCGTACGCGTACGTGAGGCAGGCGTGATGCGCGAGGTCCGCGGGCGTCGCCGGGGTGCCGTGGCGCGCGAGGTAGGCGGGTGATGCACAGCAGATGAGCTGCGACACGCCGAGGCGCCGCCCGATCAGCGTCAGCGCACCGACGTCGCCGATGCGGATTGCGAGATCGAGGCCCTCGTCGACGATGTCGACCACGCGATCCGACAGCTCGAGTTCGAAGCGCACGTGCGGATGGCGCGCGGCGAAGGCTGCCAGCGGCGCGCCCACGTGGCGCACGCCGAATGCGGTCGAGCACGTCAGCTTGACCGTGCCGCGGGGCGCCGCCGAGCCTGCGCTCGCCACAGCTTCCGCTTCGTCCAGGTCGGCGAGCAGCTGCACGGCGCGCTCGTACAGCGCCTGTCCGCTTTCGGTCAGCGACAACCGGCGCGTCGTCCGGTTGACCAGACGCGCGCCGACATGGGCCTCCAATTCCGCCAGGTGCCGGGACACGGCCGACGTCGACAGGCCGAGCTTGTCCGCGGCGCGCGCAAGATTGCCCTGCTCGACGACCTGGGCAAACACGGCAAGCGCGCGAAAACGGTCCACCGATCGATTATTGCAGAAATCGCAACAATCTATCGCGTTGATGAGTCTTTATTGTTCCGGGCGCGACCACCAGACTATCGCCATGGCTCGCAGCGACGAGCCCAACCCCAACGACCCCACCAAGGACCCCGATGAAGCTCTACACCTCCAACGGCGCGTGCTCGATGTCGCCCCAGATCGTTGCCGCCGAAGCCGGCCTGCCCGTCACGATCGAAACCGTCGACCTGCGCACGCACACGCTGCCTGACGGCCGCGACTACTACGCGATCAACCCGAAGGGGGCCGTGCCCGCGCTCGAGCTCGACGACGGCTCCGTGCTGACCGAAGGCCCGGCGATCGTCCAGTTCCTGGCCGACCAGGCGCCGGCGTCCGGCCTCGCCCCGGCCAACGGCACGGTGGCGCGCTACCGGCTGCAGGAGTGGCTCAACTTCATCACGTCCGAGGTCCACAAGTCGCTGAGTGTCCTGTTCGACAAGTCCATACCGGCCGAATTCCGCGCCGCGACGATGGCCAAAGTCGGCAAGCGCTTCGAATGGATCGAGCAGCAGCTCGGCGCCAAGCCCTACCTGATGGGCGACGCATTCAGTGCGGCGGACGCCTACCTGTTCACGCTGCTGTCGTGGCACGACTGGCTGCACTTCGATCTCGCGCAATGGCCCGGGCTGCAGCAGTACTTCGAGCGCGTGAAGGCGCGGCCCAAGGTCGCCGGCGTGCTCCACGACAACCACCGCACGCGCAGCTAGACGAAAGGATGCTCATCATGGATCGCCTGCCCACGCTGTTCCTGTCGCACGGTTCGCCGATGACGGCGCTCGATCCCGGTCGCGCGGGCGCGGCGTGGCAGGCAATCGCGGCGCGCATCCCCAAGCCGCGCGCCGTGCTGATCGCGTCCGCGCACTGGGACACCGCGGTGCCGATGCTCACCGGCGCCACGCGCCTCGACACGATCCACGACTTCCACGGCTTCCCCGCGCCGCTGTACGAACTGCGCTACGACGCGCCCGGCGCGCCGGACGTCGCACAGCGCGCGGCGGAACTGCTGCGCGGCGCGGGCATGGCAGCCGGCATCGACGGCGTGCGCGGCATCGACCACGGCGCGTGGGTGCCGTTGCGCTCGATGTACCCGGCGCTCGACGTGCCGGTCGTGCAGCTGTCGGTGCAATCGTCGCGCGGTACCGCGCATCACTGGCGGCTGGGCGCAGCGCTCGCGCCGCTCGCCGACGAAGGGGTGCTGATCGTCGGCTCGGGCCACGCGACGCACAACCTGCGCGACTGGATGCTCGCGCGGCAGGACGGCGGCCGCGCACTGCCGTACGCCGCGCACTTTGCCGACTGGCTCGCGGAGCGCATCGCGGCGCGCGACGCCGACGCGGTCATCGACTACCGGACGCGCGAAGCGGACGGCGCGCGCGCGCATCCGACCGAGGAGCATTTCATGCCGCTGCTGGTGGCATGGGGCGCCGCGGCGCCGGACGCGGCGGCGGATCGTTTCCACCACGAGGTGGTCGGTGGCGCGCTCGCGATGGACGCGTACGAGTTCTGGCCCGCTTCCGCATCGCACGCGGCCGTGGCGCGCGAGCCGGCGGTCGCGATGCAGTAAGCTTGCACGGATGGAAACGCCCGCGATCGTCCACAACGCAGCCGCCCAACGGTTCGAGGCGCGCATCGACGGCCAGCTCGCCCACTGCGACTACCGGATGGACGGAGCCACGATGAAGATCGTGCACACCGAGGTGCCGCCGGCTTATGAAGGCCAAGGCATCGCGCATGCGCTGGTCGAGGCGGCCATCGCGCATGCGCGCGCCCAGCACTACAAGGTGCTGCCGCTCTGCTCGTACGTGCGCGCCTATGCGGCGCGCCACCCGGAACTGGCTGACCTCATCGTGAGCCGCTGACGCCCGGCGCGCGGCGTGTCGCCTGCCGTCCGACGCCGCATTCCGGTTCGCGCCGATCGGCGCGCCCGCCCGCGCTGGATTATCGTCGCTCCCAATGCTTCACGCGCAATGGGAAACCGCGGAGCCGACGATGAACGGGACACTCGAACGCTGGTGGGAATCGCTGGGCATCGCCGCCGTCATCGGCCTCGTCGGCATCGCCTCGCTCGGCTTGCGCTTCGAGGACTGGCATTCCGGGCCGCGGGCTACCTCGCCGGACACCGCGCGCTGTGTCGCGCTGCAGGCGGATGCCGACGCCACGGCGCCGCGTTGCGCCACGATCGCCACGGCGGACGCACCGCGCGCGTGAACGGGACATCGCCAACGCTTGCCATCACCGTCTCTCCCCCGGCCTCCCCAGGCCACTCGCGCCCGGCAATGGGCTTGGGCGGGTTGCTTCTCGCAACCCGCCCACTTTTTTTGCGCACACGACAGCGTGCGCATACATCCGGACGCACTCACTTTTGACGCGGAGCTCACGCCATGGAGCAGAACACCACCCTCATCGTCGTCATCCTGACCTTCGTCGCGGTGATCGTGCTCGGCATCGTGTTGCGGGCGATGCTGTCGACCGCAACGCCGCCGTCATGGCTCGCGTTCCTGGCGCGCAGGCGCGCCGAAGGACGGCCGACGCAATGGAAGGAATGGAAGGACGACGACTGACGCGCCGGCCGGCTGCCGCCGACCGACGCGGGATGAACGGCCCGGCGAACGCGTCAGTCGCCGCGCCGGCACAACAGGGCGCCGAACACGGCGCCCACGGCCGCCGCCGTGGCGACCGACCGCCACGGGTTGTCGCGGACGTAGCGGTCGGTGGCGTCGCGCGCGACGCGACCCCGGCGTGCAGCCTCGGTGGCCAGTTCGTTGTAGCGCGCCCGCAGCGCGACCATGCGCTCGTCCAGCTCGACGCGCGCCAGCGCGTAGGCGTCGCCCGACAGTCCGGTGGCGCGGTGCAACAGCGCTTCCGCGTCGCCGACGAGCTTGCGGCACTCGGCCATCAGTTCCTTGCGCTGGACGTCGCGCGCGGTTGGCGCCGCCGCGGCGTCGGGGGTGGTGGTCGTGGTGCCGTTGTGTGTCGCGTTATGCGTGGTCATGGGTGTGGCTCCTTTCGTACGCTACGTTTGCACGCACCGTGCCATCGCGGACGGTTGCGGCAAGCCCCGGATTTTGCGGCGTTTCGCGGTCGCCGCGACGTGAGCGGCAGGCGCGGGCATCGCCAATCCGGCCATGCGATAATTGCGGGTGGTGCAATGCTGTCCGCGTGACGCCGACAGCCAATGAGGCCGTTGCCCGACGGCACCCGATGTTGACCCGCCCTATGCTCCGGGTCAACACCGGTCTGTAGCGAATCAGCAACCGGAGAAAGTACGGATGAACGCGATGAATGCCTGGAAGCGGTGGGTCATGTTGATGGTGGGTGCGCTGGCGCTGGTCGGTTGCGCGACGCAACCGGCGCCGCCCACCGTCACGTATTACGGAACGATCGAGAATATCCAGCTGATCCCGGCCGACCGCAGCGGTCCGGTCAACGTCGGCTCCGTCATCGGCGGCATCGCCGGCGGCGTGATCGGCTACCAGTTCGGCGGCGGCGTCGGCAAGGGCCTGCTCACGGCAGCGGGTGCGGGCCTGGGCGCGCTGGCCGGCAATGCGATCCAGAAGTCGCAGGAACGCGACCAGTACCGGATCACCGTGCGGCTCGACAACGGCGGCACGCTGGTCGTCAGCGAAGTCGACCAGCAGGAGTTCCGGGTCGGCGATCGCGTACGCGTCGTCAACAACCGCGTCTTCCGCGTCTAGCGCAAGGCGCACGCGCGGCAGCCGCGACGCGGCGCCGCGCACCTCGCGGGATCGGCCATCCGGCCGATCGCGCGGCGGTGGGATTGCTGGCGATACTGGCTTTTCGTGTCATCGAAGAGGAGCATCGCCATGGCCCACCTGCTCGATCCTTCCCGGCTTGATTCCGAGTCCGCATACGCGTCCGCGCTCGACGAGCTCGAGAGCCTGCTGCTGTCGGATCCCGATACGCCCGCCGGCCGCCGCTTCGACGAGCTCGTCGCGCTGATCGAGGATTACGAAGCACGGCATTGGCCGGCGGAGCTGCCGGGCCGGTTGCCCCCGCAAGCGCACGATCCTGCCGCGCTGTACGGGCCGCTGTAGCGCGCTGCCGCGGCCCGTGTGGCCGCGGCAATCCGCGCGTGTCAGTGCGTGTTGGGGCCCGCGCTGCGGTTGTGCAGCAGGTCGAACAGCGCGCACGCCACCACCTTCGTCGCCTTGCGCAGGTCCTCGATCACCAGGTTCTCGTCAGCGCGCTTCGCGTTGGCCTCCAGCACCGTGCGTGGCCCGGCGCCGTACAGCACGATGGGCACGCCGGCCTCGGCATAGAGCCGCGCGTCGGTGTAGAGCGGGCTTCCCGTCGCCGGCGGCGTCTCGCCGAGCACGCGCTGCGCATGCTTCTGCAGCACGTCCACCAGGCGTTGCGCGCCGGGCAGCATCGCCAACGCGCGCGCCCGCAGCAGCCGGCGGGTGATCAACGTAATGCCGGGCAGCGTCATCGCCACGCCCTCGAGCCGCGCGCGCAGCGCCGCCTCGACGGCCAGCGGATCCTCTTCCGGGATCATCCGCCGGTCGAGCCGGAACGTGGCCCGGTCCGGCACGACGTTCGTGTTCGTGCCCGCCGCCAGCGTGCCCACGTTGAGCGTCGGCGCGCCGATGCCCGGCACGGCCGAGTGCACGCGCGCGAGCTCGGCGCGGTCCGCATAGAGCGCATCGACGAGCCGCGTGGCCGCGTACAGCGCATCGACGCCAGTGTCCGGCATCGCCGCATGCGCCGAGCGGCCCAGCACCGTCACCTCCAGTTGCAGGCAGCCGTTGTGCGCGGTGACGATCGCGTAGCTGAAGCCCGGCCCCAGCGCGAGGTCCGGCCGCGTCAGGTTGTTGGCGAGCAGCCAACGCGGTCCGTACAGGCCGCCGAACTCCTCGTCGTACGTGACGTGCAGCTCGACGGTGCCGTGCAACCGGGAATCGAGCGCGCCGAGCGCTCGCAGCGCGTACACGTAGGTGGCGATGTCCGACTTCGACACCGCGACGCCACGCCCGTACATGCGGCCATCCTCGATCTCGCCCGCGTACGGCGGATGCGTCCAGCCGTCGCCGGGCGGCACGACGTCGCCATGCACGTTGAGCGCGATCACCGGGCCTTCGCCGAACGGGCGGCGGACGATCAGGTTCATCAGTGACGCGAGGCCGTAGGCCTTCACGTCGGCGGCGGGAACGCGATGACGCTCGACGTCGAAGCCCATCTTCGCGAGCAGGTCCGCCGTGCGCTCCGCATGGCGCCGGTTGTCGCCGGGCGGCGTGTCGGTGGGCACGCGCACCATCTCGCGCAGGAACGCGATCTGCTCGTCGAGGTGGTTGTCGATCCAGTCGGCGATATCGTCGTAGACGTTGACGGGCGCGACGCGGCGGGTGGCGGTGGGCATGCGCGGTAGGTTCAGTGACGCAGCGTGGCAGGATCGAGGTGCTCGAGGAAGGAGACGAGCGCGCGCGTCGCGACGTCCGCGTCGTCGGCCGTCATCGTCTCCAGCGGATTGTGGCTGATGCCGCCGTTGCCGCAGCGGACGAACAGCATGCCGATCGGGGCGAGGCGCGCCATCTCCATCGCGTCGTGGCCCGCGCCGCTGGGCAGGCGCACCGGCGCGAGTCCCTGCGCCGCGATCGCCCGGGCGAACGCGTCCTGCAGCCGCGGATCGCACGGCGCGGCCGCGAGCTCGAACACGACATCCCAGCCCAACGTCACGCCGCGCGTCGCGGCGATCGCCTCGCAGCGCTCGCGCAACGCGATCACCGCCGCGTGGCGCGTTGCGTCGTCGCCGGAGCGCACGTCGATCGTGAACTCGACCGCGCCGGGGATCACGTTGATCGCGCCGCCACCCGCGACGGCCAGCTTGCCGACGGTGGCCACGAGCGTCGCCGCGCGCTCGCTGGCGTGCGCCTCGATGGCGAGGATCATCGCGGCCGCGGCGGCGAGCGCATCCTTGCGCCCGGGCATCGGCGTCGTCCCCGCATGGCCGGCAAGCCCGTTGACGGTGACGCGGACGCGACTCGCACCCGCGATCGCGGTGACGACGCCCAACGCGTGGCCACCGTCGAGCAGCACCGGGCCCTGCTCGATGTGCGACTCGACGAAGGCCAGCACGCGGCGCGGGTCGCGCGCGAGGTCGGGGATCGCATCGGCGTCGCCGCCGAACGTCGCCAGCGCGGACGCAAGCGTCACGCCCGCGGCATCGCGTCGCGCAAGCCAGCCCGTGTCGAATGCACCCGCCAGCGCCTTGCTGCCGATCATCGAGAAGCCGAAGCGCACGCCCTCCTCGTCGGCGAACGCGACGACCTCGATCGCGAACGGGCGCCGCACGCCGCGGCGGTTGAGCTCGCCCACCGCCGCGATGCCCGACAGCACGCCGAAGAGGCCGTCGTAGCGGCCGGCGTCGACGACGCTGTCCATGTGCGAGCCGGTGATCAGCACCGGCGCATTGGGCGTGGCCCCCGCATAGCGGCCGACGACGTTGCCGAGCGCGTCGACGTGGGCGTCCATGCCGGCTCCGCGCATCCAGCCGGCGATCACGTCCGCGGCACGGCGGTGGGCCGGTGTCAGGTACGTGCGGGTGAGCACCTGCGGATCCTCGCTGATCGCGCCGAGGACCGCACATTGTTCGAGGATCGTGTTGCCGAAAGTCATCGCACGCGGGGCGGTTGCGGAAGGCCCGCTGCGATCGAATCTAGCCGATCGCGCCAGCGGAGGCAATCCGCGCGCGCCCGAAAGCATGACGCCGTTCTTATGCGCCAGCCCCTATCGTATGCCGCATGTCCGCACCGTTCCGGGGAGAAGCACCGATGCTGGATCTCGTGTATCTCGCGCTCACCGCGGGCCTCGTCGCCGCGACGTGGGGCGTCATCGCGCTGTGCCGCGCGCTCAAGGAGCGTGCATGAATCTCCTGTACGCCATCGGCGGCGTACTCGCCGTGCTGCTCGCCGCCTACCTGCTGGTCGCGCTGTTCCGCGCGGAGGAATTCTGATGCGCGCGATCGACCTGGCGCAGCTCGTGCTGTACTGCGTGGCGCTGACGGCGCTGGCGTTCCCGCTCGGTACCTGGATGGCGCGCGTCATTGCCGGTGAGCGCACGTTCCTGTCGCCACTCGTCGGCCCGCTCGAGCGCGCGTGCCTGCGTGCCGCCGGCATCGATCCGGCGCAGGACGACGGCTGGGTGGCGTATGCCACGAAGATCGTCGCGCTCAACGTCGCCGGCCTCGTCGTCGTCTATGCGATCCAGCGGCTGCAGGGGTGGCTGCCGCTCAACCCGTCCGCGCTCGGTGCCGTCGGCGCCGATTCGTCATTCAACACCGCCGTGAGTTTCGCCACCAACACGAACTGGCAGGGCTACGCCGGCGAGGCGACGATGTCGCGCTTGACGCAGATGGCCGCGCTCGGCGTGCAGAACTTCCTGTCGGCGGCCACCGGCATCGCGGTGCTCGTCGCGCTCGTGCGCGGATTCACGCGCCGCAATGCGCAGGGCGTCGGCAATGCGTTCGTCGACGTCACCCGGATCACGCTGCACGTGCTGCTGCCGCTGTCGCTCGTGGTGGCGCTGTTCCTCGTGACGCAAGGCGTCGTGCAGACGCTTGCGCCGGATGCGGTCGTGCAGCGCGTCGAGCCGGTGACCTACACGGTGCCGGCGGCGCTGCCCGACGGTTCGCCGCGCGTGGACGCCGCCGGGCACCCGGTCCTCGAGACGCACACCGCGACCACGCAGACGCTCGCGCTCGGTCCCGTCGCGAGCCAGGAAGCCATCAAGCAACTCGGGACCAACGGCGGCGGCTATTTCAACGTGAACTCGGCGCACCCGTTCGAGAACCCGACGCCGCTGTCGAACTTCGCCGAGATGCTCGCGATCCTGCTGCTCCCGGCCGCGCTGTGCTTCACGTTCGGCCGCCTGGTCGGCGACCGGCGCCAGGGCCGCGCGCTGTTCGCCGCGATGGCAGTACTGTTCGTGGGCTTTCTTGCCGTCACGTGCATCGCCGAGCAGCAGGGCAACCCGCGCGTCGCGGCACTGGGCGTCGACGTCACGGCGTCGCCGGTGCAGAGCGGCGGCAACATGGAAGGCAAGGAGACGCGCTTCGGCATCGTCAACTCGGCGCTGTGGGCCACGGCGACCACGGCGGCATCCAACGGCTCGGTCAATTCGATGCACGACTCGTACACGCCGCTGGGCGGCCTCGCGCCGATGGTGCTGATGCAGCTCGGCGAAGTCGTGTTCGGCGGCGTCGGCTCAGGCCTCTACGGCATGCTGATCTTCGCGATCGTCGCCGTGTTCATCGCCGGCCTGATGGTCGGCCGCACGCCCGAGTACCTCGGCAAGAAGATCGAGGCCTACGAGATGAAGATGGCGGCCGTCGCCGTGCTCGCGCCCTATGTCGTCGTGCTCGCCGGTGCGGCGCTGGCCGTCGCCACCAGCGCGGGCCGCGCCGGCGTGGCCAACCCGGGCGCCCACGGCTTCAGCGAGATCCTCTACGCGCTGTCGTCCGCAGGCAACAACAACGGCAGCGCGTTCGCGGGACTGTCCGCCAACACGCCGTTCTACAACACGCTGCTCGGCGTCGCGATGTGGGTCGCCCGCTTCTGGGTGATCGTGCCCGTGCTCGCGATCGCGGGCAGCCTCGCGGGCAAGAAGCAGGTCGCGACCGGCGCCGGCACGCTGCCGACGCACACGCCGCTGTTCGTCGCGCTGCTGGTCGGCACGGTGCTGATCATGGGCGCGCTGACGTTCGTCCCCGCGCTGGCGCTGGGCCCGGTGGCCGAGCACCTGGCGCTCGCCCGCGGCCACTGACAGGACGATGACGATGGCACATCCCGCCCCTCAGGATTCGATTTTCGATCCCCGCCTGCTGCGCCCGGCACTTGTCGACGCTGTCGTCAAGCTCACGCCGCAGGCGCAATGGCGCAATCCCGTGATGTTCGTCGTGTGGGTCGGCAGCACGCTCGTCACGGCACTGTGGGCCGCCGGGCTCCTCGGCCACGGCGAGCCCGGCCAGCGCCCGGCATTCGTGCTGGCGATCGCGTTCTGGCTGTGGCTCACGATCCTGTTCGCCAACGTGGCGGAAAGCCTGGCCGAAGGCCGCGGCAAGGCGCAGGCGGCGAGCTTGCGCGCGTTGAAGCAGACGACGTGGGCCAAGAAGCTCAAGGTGCCGCATCGCGGCGCCGAGTGGTTCATGGTGCCCGGCGACGAGCTGCGCCGCGGCGACGTCGTCGAGGTCGTCGCCGGCGAGACGATACCCGCCGACGGCGAGGTGATCGAAGGTGTCGCGTCCGTCGACGAGTCCGCGATCACCGGCGAATCCGCGCCGGTCATCCGCGAGTCGGGCGGCGACTTCACGTCGGTGACCGGCGGCACGCGCGTGCTGTCGGACTGGCTCGTGATCCGCGTCGCCGCCAACGCGGGCGAGTCGTTCGTCGACCGGATGATCGCGATGGTCGAAGGCGCACGCCGCCGCCGCACGCCGAACGAGATCGCGCTCGCGATCCTGCTCGCGAAGCTGACGCTCGTGTTCCTGCTGGCGGTGGCGACGCTGCTGCCGTTCTCGCTGTTCAGCGTCGACGCGGCCGGGCACGGCGCGCCGATCAGCGTCACGGTGCTGGTCGCGTTGCTCGTGTGCCTGATCCCGACGACGATCGGCGGCCTCCTGTCCGCGATCGGCATCGCGGGCATGGACCGGATGATCCGCGCGAACGTCATCGCGACGTCGGGCCGCGCGGTGGAGGCCGCCGGCGACGTCGACGTGCTGCTGCTCGACAAGACCGGCACGATCACGCTCGGTGACCGCCAGGCGTCCGCGTTCCATGCGTTCGCGGGCATCAACGACGCCGAACTCGCGGAAGCGGCACAGCTCGCGTCGCTGGCCGACGAGACGCCGGAAGGACGCTCGATCGTCGTACTCGCCAAGCGGCAGTTCGCGTTGCGCGAGCGGGACCTCGCGGCGCTCGGGGCCGTGTTCGTGCCGTTCACGGCGGAAACGCGGATGAGCGGCGTCGACGTCGCGTCGCGCGCGATCCGCAAGGGCGCCGCGTCGGCCGTGCGCGCGTGGGTCGAGCGACAGGGCGGGACGTTCCCCGCCGCGGTGCAGGCACGCGTCGACGACATCGGCCGCCGCGGCAGCACGCCGCTCGTCGTCGCCGAGGCGCCGCTCGCGGGTGGACCGGGCGCGACGCGCGTGCTGGGCGTCATCGAGCTCAAGGACGTCGTCAAGGGCGGCATCCGCGAGCGCTTCGCGGAGCTGCGCCGGATGGGCATCCGCACCGTGATGATCACCGGCGACAACCGGCTGACCGCGGCGGCGATCGCGGCGGAAGCGGGCGTCGACGACTTCCTCGCCGAGGCGACACCCGAGGCCAAGCTCGCGATGATCCGCGACTACCAGGCAAAGGGCATGATGGTGGCGATGGCCGGCGACGGCACCAACGACGCGCCCGCGCTCGCGCAGGCCGACGTCGCGGTGGCGATGGGCAGCGGCACGCAGGCGGCCAAGGAAGCGGGCAACATGGTCGACCTCGACTCCAACCCGACGAAGCTGATCGAGGTCGTCGAGATCGGCAAGCAGATGCTGATCACGCGCGGCGCGTTGACGACGTTCTCGATCGCCAACGACGTCGCCAAGTACTTCGCGATCATCCCGGCGGCATTCGTCGGCGTC
>JAFEDG010000162.1 GCA_018241745.1 Pseudomonadota bacterium | reverse complement strand
GGTGCATGTGCGGAACTGGAATTCCCTCAATTTCCCGGACACATCCAATAATGCCAAACTGGCAGCTGGAGGTGTTCGATGGCACGCAGGGAAAGACGGAAATTTACCCCCGAGTTCAAGCGGGAAGCGGTTAAGGCGGTTGGCCAGCCTGGACGGTCGCTGACGGCGGTCGCGCGTGAGCTGGATGTCGATCGCTCGGTGGTCGAGCGATGGGTCAAGAATTTTGCGGCCGGGAAGTACGAGAAAGACGCGAGTCTGCCACTGAAGTCCGCGCAGCAGCAGGAGAACGAGAAGCTGCGGCGGGAGTTGGCCAAGGTGAAGATGGAGCGCGACATCTTAAAAAAAGCGCTGGGCTACTTCGCGAAAGAGCCGACGTGAAGTTTGCCTTCATCGCCAAGCATCGGCAGGTGTGGCCAACGCGGCCGATGTGTCAGATGCTGGGTGTCTCGACCAGCGGCTTTTACGAATGGCAAGGGCGGGCCCCGAGCGCGCGATCGTTGGCCAACGCGAAGCTGCTGGCGCGCATTCGCGAGAGCCACGCGCTGAGCGGCGGAACCTACGGCTCGCCGCGCGTGTACCAGGATCTCCGGGTTGCGGGCGAGCAGTGCAGCGAGAATCGTGTGGCACGCCTGATGCGCGGCGCTAACATCCAAGCCAATCCCAAGCCGCGACGCAAGCCTGGTGACACCGGAGTGCGGCCTGAGCACAGTATCGCGCCCAACATGCTGGAGCGCGATTTCACGGCGCCTGGCCCAAACCAGAAATGGGTCGCGGACTTCACCTATATCTGGACTGGCGAAGGTTGGCTATTTCTGGCGGTGGTGCTCGATCTTTTCAGTCGCCGCGTGGTCGGTTGGTCAATGCAGCCCAGCATGACAGCGCAGCTCGTACTCGACGCATTAATGATGGCGCTGTGGCGCCGGAACAAGCCCTCGGAGCTCTTGGTACACAGCGATCAGGGCAGCCAATACACGAGCGAGGACTTCCAACGCCTCTTGGCTGCAGAAGGCATCACCTGCAGCATGAGCCGGCGCGGGGACTGCTGGGACAACGCCGCAATGGAAAGCTTCTTTGCATCGCTAAAGAAGGAACGCGTGCATCGCAAGATCTACGCGACCCGCGACGATGCACGCGCTGACATCTTTGACTACATCGAAGGGTTCTACAATTCCCGGCGCCGGCATTCGACGCTAGGACAGGTCAGCCCAATGGAATTCGAAAAGAGCTTCGCGGGCTAAACGTTGTGTCCGGGACGTTGGGGGAATTCCACGACGAGTCATCTGCAACACTCCTTCCGCCTCGGCGGATCATAGTGTGTTGCATCGACCGGTTGAATCCACCGTCGAAAGCCGAACTCGTCCGTGACTCGAAGTGGATGGTCGAGTCCGTCGGAGGGCCGCGCGTGGTAGATAGTCGAGCGCAGGAATGACGCCTGGTCGAGTTGATGCAATGGCAGCCGCGCGCCACGGAAAAAGTGGATACCAAGTGGATACCAACAGGCCTGTGGGCGACCAACGTCGCCGCGCGCTCTTGGTAACTACTTGATTATTTGGCTCCCCGACCTGGGCTCGAACCAGGGACCTGCGGATTAACAGTCCGTCGCTCTACCGACTGAGCTATCGGGGAATTGGGCGGTCCATCAAGATGGGCATGGACCGAGCAAGCCCAGCATTATAGCGTTTCGCGCGCAGGGGGGTCAATCAACGGCTTACCTTTGGCGGGCATCGTGCGCGAAGGCTCCTGCAGGTGCGGCGCAGCCAGGCGCAGGTAGTGGAACATGCTCCACAGCGTGAGGATGGCGGCGACCCACAGTGCGAGCCTGCCGACCAGCGCCGTGGAGATGCCGGGCAGCACGGGCACCCACAAGAGCAGCGCGATGATCGCGACCATCTGCGCCACCGTCTTGACCTTGCCGATCAGCGCGACGGCGACGCTGCGGCTCTTGCCGAGCTGCGCCATCCATTCGCGCAGCGCGGAGATCGCGATCTCGCGGCCGATGATGATCATCGCCAGGTAACTCTCGGCACGGCCCAGCCACACGAGCACGATCAGCGCGGCAGCGACCATCAGCTTGTCGGCGACGGGATCGAGGAACGCACCAAAGGCGCTCACTTCACCGAGCTTGCGCGCGAGGTAGCCGTCGGCCCAATCGGTGATGGCCGCGAGCGCGAAGACGGCCATGCCGACCCAGTTCTTGGCGATCGGCGACAGCAGCGTATCCGGGAGATAGAAGACGCCCACGAACACCGGGATCAGCAGGATCCGCAGCCAGGTGAGGGCGATGGGGATGTTGAGGGTCACGGTACGGGGCAGGGCGCCAGCATGGCGCCCGGGTGTCCCGGATTCTACGCCTCGGGGCCCCGCCGAATGGCCGGCGGGCCGCTCGGCGCAGCGTCCTCCCCGTAGCGCGAGCCGCAGCGATGCGCATAGACGTGCGTGATCTCGGCCCCGAACAGGAAGATCTGCGCGGAGTAGTAGACCCACGCCATCAGCACGGCGAGCGAGCCGGCAGCGCCGAACGCCGAGGCGACCGCGCTGCGACCGAGGTAGGCGCCCACGGCGATCTTGCCGATCGTGAAGAGCACCGCCGTGACGAACGCGCCGGTCCAGACGTCACGCCAGGCGATGCGAGCGCGCGGCAGGATCTTGTACATCAGCGCGAACAGGATCGTCGCGACGGCAAGGCCCAGGGCTGCGTCGCCAAGGCGCAGCACGTAGGCCGTGTCCACGTACGCGTCGCCCCACCATCTGCCAAACGCGGTGACCGCGGCGCTGAGCACCAGCGAGACCAGCAGCAGGAAGCCGATGCTGACGACGAGGCCCAGCGATAGCAGGCGCCCGCGCAGCAGGTTCCAGAGTCCTGAGCTCGGTGCGGGCGGCACCTTCCAGATGCGGTCGAGATCGTCCTGCAGTTCCGCAAATACCGTCGTGGCGCCGATCAGCAACAGCACGACGCCGACGATGGTCGCGATGGGACCCTTGCCGGACAGGTCGACGCTCTGGACGAGTCCCTGCACGGTGCGCGCACCGGCGTCGCCCAGCAGGCCCGAGAGCTCGCGATACAGGTAGCCACTGGCCGCTTCGGCGCCGAGGAATATACCGGCCACGCCGAGCACGATGATCAGCAGTGGCGCGAGCGAGAACGTCGTGTAGTAGGCGATCGCCGCGCCCATGCTGGGCGCGTAATCCGCGAGCCATGCCACGCCGGCTGCGCGCAGCAACGACCATGCACCGCGCGCTCCTTCCAGGCGGGGTGGCAAATGTGATTGGGCGAGTTGGGCGGGCAACGCGGGCTCCAGAGGGCACGGCTACGGTAGCCGAGGGTGCTCACGAGTCTAGGACGCGAGGGGCCGAGCAGCCTGTCGGACGACGACTGACTCGGCTGCCGGCGTGTCGCGTGACGCAGGCTCTCGCCTCCGCGCTACACTCCGCGTCCCGCGCTACGCCGCATGACCGGAGAGCCTACGATGCCCGCGATGCCCCGCACCAAGCCGCCGTTCCGCGCCGACCACGTCGGTTCCTTCCTGCGCCCGCCGGCATTGCTGGATGCGCGCGAGCGTTTCAAGGCGGGTACGCTCGACGCCGACGGCCTGCGCGCCGCGGAAGACGCCGCGATCCGCGACATCGTCCGCTACCAGGAAAACCTGGGATTGAAAGGCGTCACCGACGGCGAATTCCGCCGTACGTATTTCCACATCGACTTCCTGACGCAGCTTGCAGGCGTGACGACGAAGTCGGGCATCGCGGTGACGTTTCACAGCGCGGGCGGGAACCTCGATTTCGCACCGCCGGTGATGACGGTGGCGGACAAGGTGAAGCACGTGAAGGCGATCCAGCGCCGCGACTTCGAGTTCCTGCGCTCGGTGGCGAAGGCGACGCCCAAGGTGACGATCCCGTCGCCGACGATGCTGCACTTCCGCGGCGGGCGCAGCGCGATCAGCGCCACCGCCTACCCGGACCTGGAAGCGTTCTATGCGGATATCGCGCAAGCGTATCGCGACGAGATCGCGGACCTCGCGGCGGCGGGCTGCACCTACCTGCAGCTCGACGACACGAACCTCGCGTACCTGTGCGACCCGAAGCTGCGCGAAGGCGCGCGCTCGCGCGGCGACGATCCCGACGAGCTGCCGCGCCGCTATGCGAAGCTGATCAACGCCGCGATCGCGGAGCGGCCGGCCAACATGACGGTATGCGTGCACCTGTGCCGCGGCAATTTCAAGAGTGCATGGGTGGCGGAAGGCGGCTACGAGCCCGTCGCCGAGGTGCTGTTCAACGAGCTCGCCGTCGACGGTTATTTCCTCGAATACGACGATGCGCGGTCCGGTGGCTTTGCGCCGTTGCGCCACGTGCCGAAGGACAAGATCGTCGTGCTGGGGCTCGTCAGCACCAAGGTGGGTCAGGTGGAGACCGCGGACGAGTTGAAGCGCCGCATCGACGAGGCGGCCCGCTACATGCCGCTCGAGCAGCTGTGCCTGTCGCCGCAGTGCGGCTTCTCGAGCACCGTCGATGGCAACGCGATCGCGGTCGCGTCGCAGACGGCCAAGATCGAGCTCGTCGTCGCGACGGCGCGCGAGGTCTGGGGATAACTTTTTTCGCAGGCTCGGCGCCGATATTTCGTCAGCCCCGGTGCGCGGGCGTCCTACACTGTGGCCTTCCGGAGTAGGGCGTGCCGCCTGCCACGACAAGAGGGCAGCGGCGGGGCAGCATGCGTGCCGCCAGCGGCTCCGGGGATGACGGGCCCTCCGCCGCGGAGGGTGATCCCACGAAGGAGGAACATCGATGGTCACACGGTTGAAGACGGCGCTCGTCGCGCTGCTCCTGGCAGCGGGCACCGCGCACGCCGCCGACGATACGTTCAAGATCGGCCTCATCCTGCCGATGACCGGCCCGTTCGCATCCACGGGTCGCCAGGTCGACGGTGGCGTCAAGCTGTGGATGCAGCAGCACGGCGACATGGTGGCCGGCAAGAAGATCCAGGTCATCCTGAAGGACGACGGCGGCACGCCCGACCAGACGCGGCGCATCGCGCAGGAGCTGATCGTCAACGACAAGGTGAACCTGCTCGCCGGCTTCGGCCTCACGCCGCTGGCGATGGCCACCGCGCCGATCGCGACGCAGGCCAAGATCCCCGAACTCGTGATGGCGGCCGCGACGTCCGCGATCACCGAGCAGTCGCCGTATGTGATCCGCGCGGGCTTCACGCTGCCGCAGGTCGCGACGCCGCTCGCCGACTGGGCGCCGAAGAACGGCATCAGGAAGGTCGTGACGCTGGTCACGGACTACGGTCCCGGCATCGATGCGGAGAAGGCGTTCTCGTCGCGGTTCACCGCCAACGGCGGTACGATCGTCGAATCGATCCGCGTGCCGCTCAAGAACCCCGACTTCGCGCCGTTCCTGCAGAAGGTGGCAGACAGCAAGCCGGACGCGGTGTTCGTGTTCGTGCCGTCGGGCGTGGGCTCGGTGTTCATGAAGCAATTCACCGAGCGGGGCCTGGACAAGAGCGGCATCAAGCTGATCGGCACCGGTGACGTCGTCGACGACGACATCCTGAACGACATGGGCGACGTGGCGCTCGGCGTGGTCACGTCGTTCCACTACTCCGCCGCGCATCCGTCGCCGGAGAACAAGGCCTATGTCGAGGGCTTCAAGAAGCTCAACGGCATGCGCCCGAACTTCCACTCGCTGGGCGGCTATGACGGCATGCGGATGGTCTACAAGGCGCTCGAGGCGACCAAGGGCAACGCGGAAGGCGAGGCGCTCGTCGCGGCGATGAAGGGCCAGTCATTCGAGAGCCCGCGTGGCCCGGTCACGATCGACCCGGCGACGCGCGACCCGATCCAGAACGTGTACATCCGCAAGGTCGAGAAGGTGAACGGCGAGCTGTACTCGGTCGAGTTCGCGACCATCCCGATGTTCAAGGATCCCGCGCACAAGTAACGGCCTCACGCGCGGCGCCGTCGATGCTGACCATTCTCTTCGACGGCGTCGCCTATGGGATGCTGTTGTTCCTGATCGCGAGCGGCCTCGCGGTCACGATGGGGTTGATGAACTTCGTCAACCTCGCGCACGGCGCGTTCGCGATGGCCGGCGGCTACCTCGCCGCCGTGCTGTCGAACAAGATGGGCGTCCCGTTCCTGGCGACGCTGCCGCTCGCGTTCCTGTTCTCGGCGCTGCTGGGCGCCATCCTCGAACCGACGCTGTACCGCAGGCTCTATGGCCGGCCGCACCTCGACCAGGTGCTGTTCTCGATCGGCCTCACGTTCATGGCGGTGGCCGCCACCGACTATTTCTTCGGCGCGACGCAGGTCTTCGTCAAGCTGCCGCCGTGGCTGCGCGAACGCTACGAATGGCTCGGCGTGGGTGTCGGCGCGTATCGGCTGTTCATCATCGCCGTCTGCGCGGTGCTGACGATCGCGCTGCAATGGGCGCTGGCGCGCACGCGCTTCGGCAGCCAGCTGCGCGCGGCCGTCGATGACCGGCGCACCGCGCGCGGCCTGGGCATCCGCGTCAATCTCGTGTTCCTGACGACCTTTGCCGTGGGCTCGGGCCTCGCCGGTGTCGGCGGCGCGCTGGGCGCGGAGATCCTGGGCCTCGATCCGACGTTCCCGCTGAAGTACATGATCTACTTCCTGCTCGTCGTCGCGGTCGGCGGCACGACGACGATCACCGGGCCGCTGATCGCGTCGCTGTTGCTGGGCGTGGCCGACGTCGCGGGCAAGTACTACGTGCCGAGCGCCGGCGCGTTCATCATCTACGCGGCGATGATCATCCTGCTGTTCCTGCGGCCGCAGGGCCTGTTCGCGCGGCCCGGGGGCATGCTCGCGGCGGCGCCGCAGGCCCACCTCGGGGGCAGCCGCGGCGACCCGCTGGCGCGCAGCGCGCGCTGGAAGGGCTACGAGACCGCGATCTGGGTTGTCGCGCTGCTGGCGCTCGTGCTGCTGCCCAAGCAGGCCGCCCTGTGGAACGAGATCGCGATCCTCGCGCTGTTCGCCGTGTCGCTGGACCTGATCCTCGGTTACGCGGGCATCGTGTCGCTCGGCCATGCGGCGTTCTTCGGCGCGGGCTGCTATGCGGCTGCGCTGTTCGCCAAGTACTACGTGCAGGATCCGCTCGTGGGCCTCGCGTTCGCCACCGGTGTCGGCGCGCTGCTGGGCCTCGCGAGCAGCGTGCTCGTGCTGCGCGGCACCGACCTCACGCGGCTGATGGTCACGCTCGGCGTCGCGTCGATCCTGTACGAGGTGGCCAACCGCTTCGACTCGATCACCGGCGGCGCTGACGGCCTGCAGGGCGTCACGATCGGCCCGCTGCTCGGCCACTTCACGTTCGGCCTCGATGGCCGCGTCGCAGCGGTGTACAGCCTCACGGTGCTATTCGTGCTGATGCTCGTCGCGCGCAAGCTCGTGCACTCGCCGTTCGGCTATTCGCTGCAGGCCATCCGCGACAACCGGCTCCGCGCGGGCGCAATCGGCATCGACGCCAACCGCCAGCTGACGATCGTCTATACGCTCGGGGGCGCGCTGGCCGCGGCGGCGGGTGCGCTGCTGGCGCAGACCACGGCGTTCGCGTCGCTCGACGTGCTGGGCTTCGACCGTTCCGCGGACGTGATGCTCGCGCTCGTCCTCGGCGGCACCGGCTACCTGTACGGCGGGCTCGTCGGCACCGTCGTGTTCCGTCTCGTGCAGGACTTCCTGTCGGCGCTGACGCCGCAGTACTGGCAGTTCTGGCTCGGCGCCATCCTCGTCGTCATCGTGCTCGTGGGCCATGAGCGGATCGCAGCCCCGTGGCGTCGGGCTGTCGCCTGGATCGCGGCGCGCGCCGGCAAGCGGCGCAAGGCGGAGGCCGCGTGAGCGCCGCGCACGTGCACACGGCCGCGCCGGTGCTCGCGACGCACGGCCTGCGCAAGGTGTTCGGCGGCCTCACGGCCACCGACAACGTGTCGCTGACGCTCGCCACCGGCGCGCGGCACGCGCTGATCGGCCCCAACGGCGCCGGCAAGACGACGCTCGTGAACCTGCTCACCGGCACGTTCCCGCCGACGGCGGGCCGCATCGAGCTGGGCGGCGACGACATCACTGCGCTGCCGTCGCACGTACGCGTGCAGCGCGGCCTTGCGCGGACGTTCCAGATCAACCAGCTGTTCATGGGCTTCACGCCGGAGGAGACGCTCGCGCTTGCCGTCGCGCAGCGCGAAGGCCTCGCGCGGCGGATGCTGAAGCCGCTCGGCAGCTTCGCCCCGCTGGTCGATGAAGTGGCGGACCTGCTCGCACGCTTCCATTTGACCGACTTTGCGCGCCGGCGCGTACGCGAGCTCGCCTATGGCCAGCAGCGGCTCGTCGAGATCGCGCTGGCGGTCGCCGCGCGGCCGCGCGTGCTGCTGCTCGACGAACCGGTGGCGGGCGTGCCCACCGGCGAGTCGGGCGAGATCCTCGACACGCTCGCCGCGCTGCCCGCCGACGTCAGCGTGCTGCTGATCGAGCACGACATGGACCTCGTGTTCCGCTTCGCGACGCAGATCACCGTGCTCGTCAATGGCGCGGTGCTGGTGGAGGGCCCGAGCGAGGCGATCGCGCGCGATCCCGCCGTCAAGGCGGCCTACCTGGGCGAGGCCGTGCATGGCTGACCTCCTCGTCGTTCGTGGCCTGCGCTCGGGCTATGGCGACGCGATCGTCATCGACGGCGTCGACGTGACGGTCGCCGAGGGCCGCTCGCTCGCGCTGCTCGGCCGCAACGGCACCGGCAAGACGACGCTGCTGACGACGCTCGTCGGTGTCACGCGGCGCCGCGACGGCGACATCACGCTCGGTGGCAGGTTGCTCAATCCGCTGGCACCCGAGCAGCGTGCCGCGGCGGGCATCGGCTGGGTGCCGCAGGAACGCAACATCTTCCGCTCGCTGACCGTGCATGAGAACCTCACCGCCGTCGCGCGTGCCGGCGCGTGGACGCCGGACCGCGTCTACGGGCTGTTCCCGCGGCTCGCGGAGCGGCGCGCGAACCTGGGCACGCAGCTGTCGGGCGGCGAGCAGCAGATGCTCGCGGTCGGTCGCGCGCTGGTGCTCAACCCGCGGCTGCTGCTGCTGGACGAGCCGCTCGAAGGACTCGCGCCGATCATCGTCGAGGAGCTGCTGGCAGCGATCGCGCGCATCGTGCGCGACGAGGGACTGGCGGCGATCATCGTCGAGCAGAACCCCGCGCGCATTCTCCCGATCACCGACGACGCCATCGTGCTCGAGCGCGGCCGCGTCGTGCACACGGCGACGAGCGCCGCGTTGCGTGCCGACCAGCACGCGCTGGACCGGTTGCTCGCCGTGGGCGCCGCGCACTGAACCCAAGGAAAGGCCATGGCCCGCATACTCGGAGCGATCGCGTCGTCGCACACGCCGACGATCGGCTTTGCGGTCGACAAGCAGAAGCAGGACGACCCCGTCTGGAAGCCCATCTTCGAGGCCTATGCGCCCATCCAGCGCTGGCTGGCGGAGAAGAAGCCGGACGTCCTGTTCCTGATCTACAACGACCACGTCACGTCGTTCTTCTTCGATCACTACTCGGCGTTCGCGCTGGGCATCGGCGACGAGTACGCGGTGGCCGACGAAGGGGGCGGCGCGCGCGCGTTGCCGCCGATCGCCGCCGCGCCCGCCCTCGCGGCGCACATCGCGTCCGTATTGATGGCGGAGGAATTCGACCTGTCGGTGTTCCAGAACCGCGCACTGGACCACGGCTGCTTCTCGCCGCTGTCCGTCATGCTGCCGCACGACCACGGCTGGCCGTGCGCGCTGCTGCCGCTGCAATGCGGCGTGCTGCAGTTCCCGATCCCGACGGCGCGCCGCTGCTACCGGCTGGGCCACGCGCTGCGGCGCGCGATCGAGAGCTTCCCCGCCGACCTGGGCGTCGTGATCGTCGCCACCGGCGGGCTGTCGCACCAGGTGCATGGGGAGCGCGCCGGCTTCAACAACACGGCGTGGGACGCCGAGTTCATGGACCTGCTCGAGCACGACCCGGAGGCGCTCACCCGGCTGACGCACGCGGAGTACGCGGAGCGCGGCGGCTTCGAGGGTGCCGAGGTGATCATGTGGCTGATCATGCGCGGCGCGATGACGCCCAAGGTGCGCTGCCTGCACCGCTCGTACTACCTGCCGTCGATGACCGGCATCGCCACCGCGATCTACGAGGACGTCGACGCGGTGCGCGACGAGGCCGCGCTCGCCGCAACGCGCGCCGAGGCGGCGCAGCAGCTCGCCGGCGTCGAGCGTTTGCCCGGCACCTATCCATTCGACTTTGGCCGCAGCCGCAAGGCCTATCGGCTGAACGACTTCCTGCACCGGATGGTGGAACCCGCGCATCGCGCGCGCTTCCTTGCGGACCCTGAAGGCGCGTTCGCGGACGCGGGTCTCACCGACGAAGAGCGCGACCTCGTGCGCCGGCGCGACTGGCGCGGAATGATCCACTACGGCGTCATCTTCTTCATGCTGGAGAAGCTCGGCGCGGTCGTTGGCGTCTCCAACCTCCACATCTACGCCGCGATGCGCGGCCAGACGCTGGAGGAATTCCAGAAGACACGCAATGCGCCCGGCGCGCTGTATTCGGTGGCCGGCGATGCGCAGCAGCCCTCTGGCTGGGACACCCGGGGTGCCCGATGAACGTCGCCGCGGCGGCGCGATCGCCCTCGCGCGAGGTGACGCGTCAGAAGCCCAGCAGCGTGGCCGGCGTGTCCCAGAGGATCGCCCGCTGCGCCGCGCGGTCCGGGACGACGCGCTCGAACTGGCGCAGCAGCACGCCGTAATCCATCCGCTTGGGCGCGCGGAGGTAGGGCCAGTCCGACGCCCACAGGCAGCGCGCAGGCGTGTACGCGGCGACGAGCGCGTCGAAGTAGGGCGCCGCGTCGGCGTACGGGAAGGCCTCGCGCGTGAACTTGGCGACGCCGGAGAGCTTCACCCACCCGCGTCCGGTTGCCGCGAAGTCGCAGACCGCGCGAAAGCCCGCTTGCTGCAGGCCTTCGCCGGCGGTCGGCCGGCCGCAATGGTCGACCAGAATGCGTACGCCGCTGTCGCGCAAACGCGGCGCGAGCGCGGCGAACTGGTCGTGCTCCACCTGGATCGAGACGCACAGATCCAGGTCGCGCAGGCGCGCGAGCAGCGGGTCCGCGTCGTCGTAGTAGTCGAGCCCGTAGAACGTCACGTTCCACGCGACGCCGACGATGCCCGCCGCCTTCAGCGCCGCGAGCTCGTCGCGGCTCGCGTCATTGCGGACGACGGCGATGCCCTTGCAGCGGCCCTGGCTTTCGCGCAGCGCGTGCAGCAGGTAGCGGTTGTCCAGGCCGTAGCCCGAATTGGGCCCGACGATCAGGGCGTGCCGCGTGCCATAGGCGTCCATGACGCCGACCAGGTCCGCGTAGCCGCCCATCTCCTGCCCGGCCGGGCGGTAGCGCGTATCCGGCGCGTACGGGAAATGCTCCGGGTCGAGGACGTGGACGTGGCAGTCGATTTTCGGCGCCGCGAAGATCGCGACGCCGTCCTGCATCACTTCGCCGACAACGCAGGCAAGGTCGCGACGACGACCTGCTTGCCGTTGACGACCTTGGTCATGAAGCTTTCGCGGTCGAGATCGCCGTTCTGGTCGAACGTCACGTCCAGCAGCACACCCGGGTTCTCCTTGACGGTGAACTTGGCGCCGTGCATCGCCGCGGCGAATGCCTTGGGGTCCACCTTGCCGAGCCGCTCGGTCAGCACCTTGATCATGTAGATCGCGCTGTAGCCCTTCATCGCGTTGTGGTCGCCGCGCGTGTGGTATTCGGCCTGGTAGCGCTTGTCGTACGCCTGGATCTGCGGCTGCGGCGCGTCGGCGGTGAGGCCCACGTGCGCGACGGCGCCGTTGGCGGCATCGCCGGCCAGCTCGATGACCTTCTGGCTCGTGAGCACCGTCTCGCCGACGATCGGCTTGTCGTAGCCTTGCTTGCGCAGCTCGCGCAACGCGCGCGCGGACTCTTCCTCGTTCGTGTACACGAACAGCGCGTCGGCGTTCGACTGCTTCGCCTTCAGCACGGCGCCGCTGAAGTCCACCTGGCCCGGGTCCGTGGAGATGTCGGCGACGACCTTGACGCCGCGCTTCTCCAGGTCCTTCATGATGGTGTCGCGACCGCCCTTGCCGAAGTCGTTGTTCACCCAGATGATCGCGACGGTCTTGGCCTTCAGGTCGTCGGCGATGTAGCGCGCGACCTTGGGCATGGCTGTCGTTTGCGTGAACGACGTGCGGAAGATGTACGGGTTGCCCTGCTGCGTGATCGCCGCGGCCTCGCCGCCGGTGAAGTTGGGGATCTCGGCCTTCCGCGTTTCCGCCATCGACACCATGATCGAGCCCGAGAATACGGGACCCATGACGACGTAGGCGCCGTCGTCGACGGCGCGTTGCGCCAGCGACTTCGCGATCTGCGGGTTGGACTGCGTGTCCGCGCTCGTGTACTCGATCTTGCGGCCCAGGATGCCACCCGCCGCGTTGATTTCCTTGACGGCGAGCTTGGCGCCATTGTCGAAGTTGCTGCCCGACGTGGCGCCCGTGCCCGACAGCTCGACGAGGCCGGAGATCTTGATCGGTTGCTGGGCGGCCGCCGTTTGCGCCAGGGCGAGCCCCAGCAGCGCGACGAGCGAAATTCGGGTGAAGCGCATGATGACTCTCCTCCTGCCGGTATGGCGTCGTTGTCGTGGGCCGCGCCTGGAAGGCGGCCGGGGCGCAATTATGACCGAGGCGCCGGTGCATGGGCGCGCCGGCGCCCGCATGCCTAGCTAAAAATTTGATGATGGAGCAGGGTGCACGGCGCGGTTTGGCTAAACTGCGGCCTCACTGGCCGATTATCGCACCGCCCATCCATGCGTCCCGAGCTCCGGCACCTGCGCGCGTTCCTCGCCGTGGCCGAACAGGGCAGCGCGCACCGCGCCGGTCTGGCGCTGTTCCGCGCGCAGTCGGCCGTGTCGCGTTCCATCCGGAAGCTCGAAGGCGAGCTCGGCGTCGAGCTGTTCGAGCGCCGCGCGCGCGGCATGCTGTTGACCGAGTACGGCAAGGCGCTGCTCGTCCGCGCGCGCCGCGTGCAGGCGGAACTGAAGCTCGCGCGCGCGGAGATTGCGTCGCTCGCCTCCGGCCGCGACGAGCGCAACGCGGCGATCTTCAGCATGCTGACGCACGAGCGCCGCGTGCGCGCCATCGTCGCGCTGGCGGAGCAGCAGCACATGCCTACGGTGGCGCGCAGCCTGGGCGTCACGCAGCCGGCGATCAGCATGGCGGTGCGCCAGCTCGAGGACAGCGTGGGTACGCTGCTGTTCCAGCGCACCGCGCGCGGCATGATTCCCACGCTCGCCGGCGCGGCGCTGGTCCTGCATCTGAAGCGCGCGCTCGCCGAGGTGCGCCACGCGGCGGCCGACATCGACGCGCTGCGTGGCCAGACGCGGGGCACCGTCACCGTAGGCGCGTTGCCGCTGTGCCGGACGCGGCTGTTGCCGGAGGCGGCGGCGGCGATCGTCGCCGCGCATCCCGGACTGCGCGTCGCGACGCTGGAGGGCAGTTTCGAAGCGCTGGCCGCGGGCTTGCGCGCCGGCGACATCGACTTCGTGCTGGGCGCATTGCGCGCGCCCGCCGTCGCGCCCGATCTCGAAGGTATCGCGCTTGCCCGCGACCGCCTCGCGATCTTCGTCCGCCGTGGCCATCGACTCGCGCGCCGCAGCCGCGTGACGCTCGCGGACCTCGCCAACGAACGCTGGGTGCTGTCGCGCGCCAGCACGCCCAATCGCCTGCTGTTCGAGCGTGCGCTCGCCGAGCGCGGCCTCGCGCCGCCGAACGTCGTCATCGAGACGAGTGACCTCGCCGTCGTCCGCGGCGTGGTGACGAGCAGCGACCTGTTGACGGCGACATCGGCGCGGCAGCTCGCGTACGAGATCGAAGCAGGCCTCGTCGCGCGACTGCCCGTTGCGTTGCCGGAGACGGAACGGATGATCGGCATTACGCGCCGGGCCGACGCGCTGACCTGGCCGGGCGCACGGCTGCTGATGGACGAGCTCGCGCGCCGTGCGCCCGACGTGCTGGACGCGCTGGACGGGACGGATTACGACGAGGCCGGGAGCTTGCCGCGCCACGTACCGCGTCAGGCCGGCCTCGCGCCCGAGAGGCCGTAACGCAGCTTGGTCGCCTGCGTGCCGTCGGCCGCGAGCCAGTCGAGCAACGCGCGCGTGGCGCCGGCGTCGTTCGCTGACGTACACACGGCGGCGACGAATGCCGTCGTGAGCTGCGCGCCCGGCGGCAACGGGCCCGCGATCGTGATGCCCGGCACGCCCTGCATCTCGCTCAACTGCTGGATGCCGATGTGCGCTTCACCCGCGGCGACGCGACTTGCCACGCTGACGCCTGGGGCCGCCAGCACCAGCCGCTCGCGCAACGTCGCGGCGAGCCCCCAGCGCTCGATCAGTGCCAGCAGGTGCTGGCCACTCGGGCCGGTGGAATACCCGATGCGCGGTGCCGCGAGCAACGCGGAGCGCAGGTCGTCGACGGTGGCGAGTGGCGGCACCGGCGCGCCTGCGCGCACGGCCAGCACCATCGTCGACAGCGCGAATACGATGCGGCTTGCCGTGTCGACGCGTCCGCGCGTCGCGAGGTCGTCGATCGCGTTTTCCGCCAATACGACGAAATCGAACGCCTCGCCGGCGGCAACGCGGTCGAACGCGACGACGCCACCCGTGCCTTCCACCTTGATGGGCCGGCCGGTTTTCGCCGCGCGCTGCTCGCACAACGCCGCGAGCGCGCCCGCGACGGCCTTCGACGCGATGCCGCGCAGCGGCGCCTCCGCGGAACAGCGGGTGTCGGGCATCGCGTCAGTCGACGTATTTCAGGCCGGCCTTGGCCAGCGGCTCGCGCATCGCGTACATGTCGAGGCCCAGTACGCCGGACGCGAGCCGCGCGCGCTTGGCGCCTTCATTGGCTTCCCGTGCTGCGGCCTTCGCGAGCGTGTCCGTTGCGCGCGCCGCCGGCACGACGACGATGCCGTCGTCGTCGGCGACGACAACGTCGCCGGGATTCACCAGCGCACCGGCGCAGACGACCGGGATGTTGACCGAGCCGAGCGTCGCCTTGACCGTGCCCTTGGCGGAGATCGCCTTGCTCCACGTCGGAAAGCCCATCGCGGTGAGCACCGCGACGTCGCGCACGCCGCCGTCGATGACGAAGCCGGCCGCGCCGCGCGCCTTGAAGCTCGTCGCCAGCAGATCGCCGAAGTAGCCGTCCGTGCACTCCGCGGTGATCGCGGCGACGACGACGTCGCCAGGACGGATCTGCTCGGCCGCGACGTGCAGCATCCAGTTGTCGCCCGGGTGCAGCAGCACGGTGACGGCGGGACCGGCGGCATGCGCGCCGACGTACACCGGGCGCATGTAAGGCTGCATGAGCCCCGTGCGTCCCTGCGCCTCGTGCACGGTCGCGGTGCCGAGCTTGCCGAGCGCGACGGCGGTGTCGCCGTCGGCGCGCGCGATGTTGCGATGGACGACGCCCAGCTCGTACATGGCGGTGGCCTCCTTCAGTGGCTGGCGGGCAGCATGGCGTTGATCCGCGGATAGACGCGGCGCGCGTTGCCCTCGTAGATCTTGTAACGGTCGGCGGCGGTGAGCGCGGCGTTGCCGTCAACGTAGCGCCTGGTGTCGTCGTAGTGGTGACCCGTGCGCGGATCGATGCCGCGCACGGCGCCGATCATCTCGCTCGCGAACAGGATGTTGTCGACGGGTATCACGTTGGCGAGCAGGTCGATGCCCGGCTGGTGATACACGCACGTGTCGAAGAACACGTTGTGCAGCAGGTGCTCCTCGAGCACGGGCTTCTTCATCTCCTGCGCGAGCCCGCGATAGCGGCCCCAGTGATACGGCGCCGCGCCGCCGCCGTGCGGGATGACGAAGCGCAGCGTCGGGAAGTCGCGGAACAGGTCGCCCTGGATCAGCTGCATGAACGCCGTCGTGTCGGCGTTGATGTAATGCGCGCCGGTGGTGTGGAACGCCGGGTTGCAGCTGGTGCTGACGTGGATCATCGCCGGGATGTCGTACTCGACCATCGCCTCGTAGATCGGGTACCAGTGGCGGTCGGTCAGTGGCGGGCTCGTCCAATGGCCGCCGGAGGGATCGGGATTCAGGTTGATCGCGACGTTGCCGTAGTGCTCGACGCAGCGGCGCAGTTCGGGCAGGCACGTCGCAGGATCGACGCCCGGGCTTTGCGGCAGCATGGCCGCGGGCACGAACATGCGGGGAAACAGCCGGCTCACGCGGAAGCACAGCTCGTTGCAGATCGCGGCCCACGTGCTCGACACCTGGAAGTCGCCGATGTGATGCGCCATGAAGCTCGCGCGCGGGCTGAAGATCGTGACGTCGATGCCGCGCTCGCGCATGAAGCGCAGCTGGTTGTCGGCGATCGACGCGTGCAGTTCGTCGTCGGTGATCGCGAGTTCGGCCGGATCGGGCGCGTCGGACGGCGAGCCGAGCGCCGCGACCTGACGCTTGCGCCACGCCTCGAGGGCCGGCGGAGCGGTCGTGTAATGGCCGTGGATGTCGATGATCACGCGATGGTCCCGATCCGGTGAGCTCGCCAGTATCCGCCGGTTCCCGTCGCAGGCGCGTTGCCGAATGCTTGCCCAGGCTTCGGAAAATGTTATCGGATCCGTGTCATGTCGCAGCCCGCGCGGGGGGGTGTCGTGGCGTTTGCGTAAAGTAGCGGCTTGGCACCGCTGCCGGTGCGACAGGAGCGACGAGCATGGCTGCAACCCGCGAGGAGCTGGAACGGCAATACCACGCCGCCGTGGCCAGCGAGCGCAAGGCCTTTTGGGCGGCGACCGCTGCGTCGTTCGACGCTGCGACCCGCAACGTGGGCGCGGCCCTGGGCGTGGAAGCCCCGGCGTCGCGGGATTTGCAGGCGGTCGCCGACGCGCTGTGGAAGGAGCACGCGGACCTCGAGGCCGAGTGCAAGCGAATCCTCGCCGAAGCATTTCCCGCGCACCTGCGCGGCTGACAGGCGCTCCGGCCCCGCTTTCGCGCGTCGCACGCGCATGCCGCGGTACCTCCCCTACAACGCGCCATCCAAGGAGCGCATGGCCGCGCTCGTCGACGGCATCTTCGCCGTCGCGATGACGCTGCTCGTCATCGATCTCAAGCTGCCCGACGGGTTGCGCCTCGACTCCGACCGCGCACTGCTCGACTACTTCAGCGAGGCGTCCGGGTCGTTCACCGCCTATGTGCTGAGCTTCCTCGTCACGGCGCTGCTGTGGATCGGCCACAACTACCAGTTCCGCTACCTGGAACGGCTGGACCGGCGCCTGCTGTGGATCAACATCCTGTTCCTGCTGCTGATCACGCTGGTCCCGTTCGGGACCAACCTGATCGCGTCCCATCCGCACCTGCCGGTCGCTGCCGGCATCTACGCGGCGATGATGGCGCTGCTGAACATCGCGCTGCTCGCGCACGCGAGGGCGATGGGCGCGTCGCCGGAATTGCATTCGAAGGAGTGGACGCCTCTGCTCGCGCGCCAGGTGCAGCGTCGGCTAGCGGTGATCTGCACGATCCCGCTGGCCGCGCTCGCCGTCGCGCCGTTCTCGTCCGTGTGGAGCGTGCGTCTGTTCTACGCGCTGGCCGCGCTGCACTTCGCGCCGCACCGCCACAAGGCCGCCACATGAGCGCGCGCGCCGCCTGGCTACTCGCGTTCACGGTCGCGTGCATCGTCGCGGCGGTGCTGCTGCCGGCGATGCCGCAGCCGCTCGATTACCACGCGTTTGCCGACCAGCGCCCGCTGTGGGGCATCCCGCATTTCGGCAACGTCGTGTCCAACGTGGCGTTCGCGGTGGTGGGCGTCGCCGGCCTCGGCGTCGCGCTGCGCCGCGCGACCGTGTTCCAATTCCCCGTCGAGCGCCTTGCGTACGTCGTGTTCTTCGCCGGCGTGCTGCTCACCGCGTGGGGCTCGTCGTACTACCACCTGGCGCCCGACAACGCGCGGCTCGTGTGGGACCGGCTGCCGATGACGATCGCGTTCGGCGGCCTGATCGCCGCGCAGGTGACCGAGCGCGTCAGCCTGCGCGCAGGGCTCGTCGTGCTCGCGCCCGCCGTGCTGGTGGGCCTCGCGTCGGTGCTGTTCTGGCAGGCGACCGAGCGGCGCGGCGAGGGCAACGTGCTGCCGTATGCGATCGTGCAGGGCTACGCGATGGTGATGCTCGTGCTGCTGACGACGCTCTACCCGTCGCGCTACACGCGCGGCAGCGACCTCTATGCGGTATTCGCGTGGTACGTCGTCGCCAAGCTGTGCGAGACGTTCGACGGCGAGATCCTCACGGCGCTGGGCGGGACCGTCAGCGGCCACACGCTGAAGCATCTCGCGGCGGCGATGGCAGGCTACGTCGTCGCGCGGATGCTGGCGCGACGCACGCTGGTGGCGCGCTGAAGTCGCCGCCGGTGGATCAGTGCGCCGCCGGCGCGGCGGCTGCGACGCCGAGCGGCTGCGGCGTGGCGGCGTTGGCCACGTCCACCCAGCCGCCGCCCATGGCCTGGTACACGTTGATCACCTGCGTATAGCGGTTGGCCGAGAACGTCACCGCCGACAGTTCCGCGGCGAACAGCTCGTTGTCCGCGACGAGTACCTCGAAGTAGCTCGACTCGCCGTTGTCGAACAGCAGCCGTGCGATGCGCGCGAACTCGCGCAGCGCGACGACGCGCTTCTGCTGCTCGTCCACCTGCGCGATGCTGTTCTGCGTGCCCGCCAGCGCATCGCTCGTCTCGCGGAACGCGCCGAGGATCGCCTGCTGGTACAGGACGAGTGCGGCGCGCTTCTGCGCCTCGGCCGTATAGACCTGGCCTTCGATCGCGCCCGCGGTGAAGATGGGCCCGGCGATGCTTGCGCCCACGGCCCAGGCCGACGCGGGCCCGGTGAGGAAGTTGCCGAACGCGGTGCTCACGCTCCCCAGCGCCGCGGTCAGCGAAATCGTGGGGTAGTACTGCGCACGGGCCGCGCCCACGTTGGCGTTGGCCGCGACGAGATTCTGCTCGGCCTGCAGGATATCGGGTCGCCGCTCGAGCAGCGTCGACGGCAGGCCCGCCGGAATCTGCGGCGGGACCAACGCGTCGATCGTGCGCCCGCGCGGGATCGGTCCCGGCGCGCGGCCCAGCAGGATCGACAGCAGGTTCTCGGTGGTCGCGATCTGCTGGCGGATGGCCGGGATGGCGGCCAGCGCCTGCTGGTACTGCGACTGGATCTGCGAGACCTCGGCCTGTGACACGATGCCTTCGCGGAAACGCAGGTCGAAGATGCGCTTGGTCTCGCCGAAGTTGGCGGCGGTGCGCTGTGCGATCACGAGCTGCGCGTCGAGCGCGCGCAGCGCGACATAGCTGGACGCCACGCCGGCGACCAGTGTCAGCACGACGCCGCGCTTGGCCTGTTCACTCGCGTACACCTGGGCCTGCGCTGCCTCGCTCAGCCGCTGCACGCGGCCGAACAGGTCGATCTGCCAGCCAGCCTGCAGCGTACCCTGGTAAAGGTTGAACATCGGGTCGGCCGGCTCCGGAATCGGCGGGCGGCCGACGCGACTCGAACGGCCGCGAGTGGCGTCCGCGCCGTAGCCGACCTGCGGCCACAGTTGCGAGCGGGTGGAGCGCAGTGCGCCGACGAACTGGTCGATCCGCGCGGCCGCGACGCGCACGTCGAGGTTGTCGCGCAGCGCAGTGTCGATGAGCTCGTCGAGCACCGGGTCGCCGAACTGCTCCCACCAGCGGGTGTCCGCGACGTTGGCTGCGCTGGGGTAATCGACACGCCATGCGGCCGGCGTCTCGACGTCCGGCCGCGCGTAGTCGGGGCCCACCGTGCAGCCCGCCACGGCAAGCGCGAATGCCGCCAGCGCGAGGCGCACCTTCATGGTCCGGAGTCCCGTGTCATGCGCCGCATTTTCGCAGTTTTGCCGCGCCGCCTAGGGTACACCTTGGTGTAGTCGCTGCCCGCGCTGAAAGCTGGCACCATCGACGCGAATGTTGCACCACACATCCCCGGGGTGCATCCCCCGATTCCCGCGATGAGCCCGCGGCGGACGCCGCGCGCCGGCGCAGCCCGGCCCGCGGTCGCGCCCAAGCGGCGCAAGGCTGCCCCGAAAGGCCGTCGCCGCACGCCGGCCGCCGGCAGCGTGGCGGTCGACCTGGCGTTGCAGGGCGGGGGCGCGCATGGCGCGTTCACGTGGGGCGTGCTGGACCGCTTGCTCGAGGAACCGTCGCTCGCGTTCGACGGCATTTCCGGCACGTCCGCCGGCGCGATGAACGCCGTCGTCATGGCGGACGGCCTGATGCGCAACGGCCCGGCGGGCGCGCGCGCCGCGCTCACGGCGTTCTGGCAGCGCGTTTCCGAAGCGGGCCGGATGAGCCCGCTGCAGCGCGGGTGGATCGAGATGCTCGCGACGACGGCGCCGAACCCCACGAGGCTCGCGACGCTCAGCACGGGCAGCACCGACGCGTTGGCGCCAGCGTCGACGCTCGCGCGGCTCGCCGCCGCGCGGACGGCCGCGGCCTGCGCCGCGGAGTGGCACCGCCACCGCAACCGCCACGGCGTGGCCGCGGCGCGCGTCGCCCGCCTGACCGCCCGCGAACGCGAGGTCTTCGACCTGCTGCTCGCCGGCAAGCTCAACAAGCAGATGGCCGCGCTCCTGGACAGCCAGGAGGCGACGATCAAGGTCCATCGCTCGCGGCTGATGCGGAAGCTCGAGGTAAGGTCGCTGGCGGACCTGCTCAAGCTGGGTCAGTTGCTCGACGAGCCGGTGGGGGTCCGCGCGGCCGCCACCACCGCCGCCGAGCCGGGCCGGATCCGCCCCGCGCCGACCCGCGGCCTGGCGGCGCCGGCGCCGTAAGCGTACGGCTCGTCAATCGCCGTCCCGGCGACTGCCGCGCGGTCGGCTAGGCTAGTGGCACGCACCCGGACGGCCTCCGCCCCCGGGGGCGCCGCCCGCTTTGCCCATCCGCGCCCCGTGCCGACGCTCGCCGACCGCCTTCCACGCCACCTGAGCATGCGCGAGCTGCGCGTGTTCGTGACGGTCGTCGAGCAGGGCAGCTTCCGCAAGGCCGCGGCCGCACTGCACATCACGCAACCCGCCGTCACCAAGGCGATCGCAAGCCTCGAGGACCTCGTCGGCGTGCGACTGTTCGATCGCACCAGCAACGGCGCCGACCTGACCGTGCACGGCGAGACCTTCGCGCGGCACGCCACCAACGTGTTCGGCGAGCTGCGCTCGGCGGCGCGCCAGCTCGCCGTCGTGTCGCGCGGCGAGTACGGGTCGCTGCGGGTGGGGACCGTGCCGATGCCGGCATTGGGCGAGTTGCCGGTCGCGCTGTCGGAGCTCGTGCTTGCGCATCCGGACGTCTTCGTCGCGATCACCGAGTCACCGGAGCAGGAACTCATCGACCTGCTGCGCCGGCGCGACCTCGACGTCGTGTTCACGCGCGGCATGCACGCGCCGCGCGCCGACGACCTGCGCGTCGAACCGCTGTTCGACGTGTGGCTTTGCGCATTCGCCGGCCGCCATCACCCGCTGGCGTCGCGCCCGGTCGTCCAGTGGCAGGAGGCGTGCCGCTGGCCGTGGATGATGCCGCCGCCGGAGTCGGCCTTCCGCCGCGCCGTCGTGCGGATCCTCGAGGGGGCGGGGCTCGCGCTTCCCGAGCACATCATCGAAGCGGCGTCGGTCCATATGCAATACAAGATGGTCTTGCAGGGTTCGGCGTTGTCGTTCGGCCTCCGGCCTGCGACCAACGGGACTGGCACGACGGGCGACTTCCTCGTCAGGTTGCCGGTCGATTTGCCGGTCGTCGCGGGCTCCGTCTGCGCGATCACGCTGCGCCAGCGTACCGTGACACCGCTGGTCGAGCGTCTCGTCGACCACGTGCGCCGGGCGGGGGCCCCCGTATGACGGACGCGGCTGCAGGCTCGGTGCGCGAGCGGTCCGCCGCGCGCGGCTTCGGTGCGCGCGTGTTGCGCGGGCTCGGGGGTTTCGCGTCCGGTGTCGTGCGCGTGCTGCTCGTCGGGTGGGGCGCGCTCGCGCTGTTCTATCGCGTGCCCGCCGTCGGCCACGCGAACGTCGTGCTGGCGCTCGCATTCGTCGCGTTCAGCGCGTGGGCGCTGTGGCGTGCGCCGCGGCGGCGCGGCTGGCTTGCCTTCGCGGTCGTGTTTGCCGTGCTGCTCGGCTGGTATTCGACGATCCGTCCGCAGCAGGACCGCGACTGGCGCGCCGACGTCGCGCGACCGCCGCGCGCCGTGCTCGACGGCGATCTCCTCACGATCCACGATTTCCGCAACTTCGAGTGGCGTTCGCGCGACGACTTCACGCCGCGCTACGAGACGCGCACGTTCGACCTGCGACACCTCACCGGCGTCGACTTCTACGTGTCGTACTGGTCCGAGGGCCCGGTCGGCCACACGTTCCTGTCGTTCATCTTCGACAACGCGGATCCGCTGTCGATCTCGATCGAGACGCGACCCGAGGCGCACGAGGGCTTCGACCCGCTCGCGTCGCTGTTCCGCCAGTTCGAACTTATCTACGTGGTCGGCGACGAACGCGACATCGTCGGCGTGCGCACGGGCATCCGGCACGAGGACGTCTACCTGTACCACGTGAACATGTCGGCGGCCGCCGCGCGCGCGTTGCTGCGCGTCTACGTCGAGCGCATCAACGAGCTTGCCGCGCGTCCCGAGTTCTACAACCTGCTGTCGAACAGCTGCACGATCAACATTATCCGCTACGCCAACCGCGTGGGTCGCGCCGGCCGGCTCACGTACGACCAGGTGCTGAACGGGTGGATCGACCGCTACCTGTACCGGACCGGGCTCATCGACACGTCGTTGCCGTTCTGGACGTTGCGCGAGCGCTCGCACGTCAACGCCGCTGCCAACGCGGCCGGCGACAGCCCCGATTTCTGGCAGCGCATCCGCGCCGGCCTGCCGGGCGGCACGCGGGGGCGCTGATGGAAGTTGCGCATGTGAGCAGTGGGGGCGTCGGCGGCGGCGCTAGCATCGCGGCCATGGTCGATGCCGACGCCCTGCGCTACCGCGTGCTGATGCGGCTTGCCCCTGCATTGCGCCACGGCTTTGCCGGGCAGATCCAGGCGGTGTATTTCACCGGTGAGACCGTCGCGCGACGCGTCGGCCGGGCGGCGACGCTCGACGACGCGCGGGCGGCCGTGGCGCCACTGCCGGAGCAGGCCAAGACGCTGTCCGTACGCGCGCAGCCGCTGCTGCGATGGCTGCGTCCCGACGCCCAGGACCGACTGCCGCTCGATCGTGTCGTCGACGAGGTATGCGAGCTGATGAACGTCGACCTGAGCTTGCGCGAAATCGTGCTCGAGCGCGACGGCGGCAGTGCGGCGGAAGTCGTCGCGATGCCCTGGCTGCAGTCGCTCGCCGCCGGCATGCTGGCCGTGGGCGACCGCTGCGGGGCCGGCGCGACACTGGCCCTCGCCACCTCGGCGCACGGCATCGCGATCACCCGGCGCGGCCCGACCGCAGCGCCCGCGGCGAATCCCTACCTGGTCGCGCCCGACGACGCGGCGGCCCTCGCCACCGCATGCGGGCTGGTGGCCACCGTGACCACGGACGGGCTCGCGCTGGCGGGCCGCTAGCGACGCGTTGCTGCGGCGGCGGTGGGCCGTTCAGGCGTTCGCCGGGGGAACCGCGCGCTCGATCGCGGCCTCGAGATCGGCAAACGCGAACGGCTTGGTCAGCCGTTCGAGCGTCCCGCCGGATCCCTCCGGCAATTCGGCATAGCCAGTCGCGAGGATCACCGGAAGGTCCGCCCGCGCGGCGCGCAGCGCGTGCGTCAGTTGCAGGCCGGTCGCGCGCGGCATCGCATAATCGGTGATCAGGAGGTCGAAGTGCGGCGACGCCTCCCACGCGGCCTGCGCCTCGGCACATGACCCCGCGGCAGTGACGCGGTGGCCGAGGTCTTCCAGCATCGCGACGAGATTCGTGAGCACCAGCGCGTCGTCATCGACCGCCAGTACATTCAGGCTCCGCGGTACGGCGGCGGCGGCTGCCTGCGGTGCCGCGCCGACCGGCGCGGAGATCGGGGCGCCCGTCGCCAGCGGCAGCTTCACCTCGACTTCGGTGCCTGTGCCCGGAGTGCTCGTGATGACCAGCTGGCCGCCCAGCTGCTCGACGATGCCGTGCACCATCGACAGCCCCAGGCCGGTTCCCCTGCCGATGCCCTTGGTCGTGAAGAACGGCTCGACCGCGCGCGCGAGCGTGTCGTGGTCCATCCCGGCACCGTCGTCGCGCACGCGCAACGAGACGTGCTGCGCAAGATTGCCGTCCCCGGCGGTGCCGCGCGCGGCGCTGATGGACAGCACGCCGCCCTCGGGCATCGCGTCGCGCGCATTGGTCGCGAGATTGAGCAGCACGAGCTCGAGCTGGTTGGGGTCGGCATTGACCGCCGGCAGGCCCGGTTCGAGCGTGGCGCGGATCTCGATCGCAGGGCCGAGCGTGCGCAGCAGCAAGTCCGTCATCGTGGCCACGAGGCTGGCGACATCGACCGGCTGCAGCGCGAGCTCCTGCTTGCGCGCGAACGCGAGCATCCGCTGCGTCAGCGCGACGCCGCGTTCCGCGGCGCGCGCCGCGTTCTCGAGCAGCGCCGGACGCAGGTCGCCGTCCGCGGCGTGGCGGCCGTACAGCTCGAGGCTCGACAGGATCGCCATCAGCAGGTTGTTGAAGTCGTGCGCGACGCCGCCGGTGAGCTTGCCGATCGCGTCCATCTTCTGCGCCTGCAGCAACTCCAGTCGCGCATGGTCGAGGGCGTCCTGCGCGGCACGCCGCTCGGTCATGTCGCGCGTGATCTTCGCGAAGCCCACGAGCGTCCCGTGCTCGTCGCGCACCGGATCGACGACGACGTGCGCCCAGAAGCGCGTGCCGTCGCGCCGTATGCGCCAGCCTTCGCCTTCGAAACGGCCTTCTGCCGCCGCAGCGGCCAGCACGCGGGCGGGGAGTCCCGCGGCGCGGTCCTCGTCCGTGTGGAAGCGCGAGAAGTGCGTCCCGATCACCTCGCTCGCGCGATAACCCTTGATCCGCTCGGCGCCGGGGTTCCAGCTGACGACGTTGCCCTGCGGGTCGAGCCGGAAGATCGCGTAGTCGGTGACGGCGTCGACCAGCGCACGGTACGAGATCTCGTCGCCGCCGCCCGGCACGTCGACACGCTCGCTCACGGTAGCCCCGACGTCGCGGACGCGGGCTCCGGCACGGCGGCGGCGGGACCGCGCGGCAACACGACGTCGAAGCGCGTGCGGTCGCCGGGCAGGTGGTCGACGGCGATCGTGCCGCCGTGCGCCAGCACGATCTCGCGTGCGATGAAGAGGCCCAGTCCCAGGCCGCCCTGCGCGCCGCCGCCGCTGCGCGACGTGCGGAACGGGTCGAACAGCGACGCCCGCTGCGCGAGCGGGATCGCGCCCGCGTTCTCGACGCGCAGGCGCACGGAGCCACTGTCGGTGCCGTCGAGCTCGACCGTGACCGTGCCCTCGGCCGCGCCGTGCTGGATCGCGTTGCCCAGCAGGTTGGCGATCACCTGCGCGATGCGGTCGCCGTCCCACTCGCCGAGCAGCCAGCCGCGCTGCGTGGCGGCGACGTCGGCGTGCGCATAACGCGCACGGATCTCCGCGAGCGCCGGCGCGAGCACCTCGTCCAGGCCCATCGTGCGCCGGTTGAGCGTGATGCCGGTGCCAAGCCGCGCGCGGGCCAGATCGAGCATGTCGCCGATCAACCGGCTCATGCTGCGCGCGCTGTGCACGATGCCGTCGGCACGGCGCTTGGCGTCGGCGTCGCCCGAGCGGCGCTGGATCGTCTCGGCGGCCATGAGGATCGCGGACAGCGGGCTGCGCAGGTCGTGGCCGAGCACCGCGGTGAACAGTTCGTGCAGACGCAGCGTCTCGGTGCGTTCGGAGAGCTCGCGCGCCAGCCTGGCCCGGTGCCGGTGCAGTTCGAAGAACACCGCCGCCTTGTTGCGCAGCACGGCGGGCTCGACCGGCTTGTAGAGGTAGTCGACGGCGCCCGCGTCGTAGCCCTTGAACATCCGCGTGCGATCCTGGACCCCGGCGGTGACGAAGATGATCGGCACGTCGCGCGTGCGGCTGTTGCTGCGCATCAGCTCCGCGAGCTGGAAGCCGTCCATGCCCGGCATCTGCACGTCGATCAGCGCAAGGGCGATGTCGTGCGTCAGCAGGCGCTCGAGCGCCTCGTCGCCGGAGTGGGCGGTGACGATCTCGACGCCGTCCTGGCGCAGCACCTCGGACAGCGCGAGCAGGTTCTCTGCCAGGTCGTCGACGATCAGGCAGGAGACCGGCAGGCGTGCGGGTTCGACCTGTTCACTCATGCGGCGGTGCCCGTCATCAATGCGACGATCGCGGGCCCGAGTGCGGCGGGCGGCGCGATCGTCGCGGCGCGCGTCGCGGCCGCGGCTGCCTCGACCATCTCGCGCGCCTGCGCCGTCGCGGGCTCCTGCACGAACACGCGGCCGCCCTGGCGCTCGATGGCGGCGAGGCCCGCCGCGCCGTCGGCATTGGCGCCCGACAGCACGATGCCGGCGAGCGCAGGGCCGTACTGCTCGGCGGCCGTCTCGAACAGCGCGTCGATCGATGGGCGCGAGAAGTGGATCGCATCGTCGACGGACAGCGCGATCGACGGGCCATCGGCGATCAGCAGGTGGTAATCGGGCGGCGCGACGTAGACGACCCCGGCGCGCACCGGCTCCTTGTCCTCGGCCTCGTGGACTTCCATGCCGCAATGCGACGCGACGATGTCGGCGAGGATGCTGGGACGCTGCCGGCGCACGTGCAGCACGACGAACACCGCGAGCGGTGCGCGCGCCGGCAGGTGCGGCAGGATCTGCGTCAGCGCGTCGAGTCCGCCGGCGGAGCCACCGATCGCGAGCGCGCGCAGCGGAGGATGGGCGGCCATCGTCATGCCACCTTGCGGAAGATGCGGTCTTCGCGCGCGAAGTCCGCGAAGCGGTCCCCGCCCGCGGTGAAGCGGACCGATTCGCGCGCGCCCAGGCCCAGGAACCCGCGGCGACACAGCGCGTCGGCAAACAGCCCCAGCGCGTGCGCCTGCAGCTTCGCGTCGAAGTAGATCAGCACGTTGCGGCACGATACCAGGTGGACCTCCGCGAATACCGTGTCGGTGGCGAGGCTGTGGTCGGCGAACGTGATGCGCTCGCGCATCGGCCGCGACATCACGGCGTTGTCGTAGGCGGCCGTGTAGTAGTCGGACAGCGACGCCTTGCCACCGGCCTGCTGGTAGTTGGTCGTGTACGCGCGCATCGCCTCGACCGGATAGATGCCGGCGGCCGCCTTCTCCAGCGCAACGGGGTTGATGTCGGTCGCGTAGATCATCGTGCGCTCGAGCAGGCCTTCCTCGTGCAGCAGGATGGCGAGCGAGTAGGCTTCCTCGCCGCTGCTGCAGCCCGCCACCCAGACGCGCAGCGACGGATACGTGGAGAGCAGCGGGACGACGCTTTCGCGCAGCGCGAGGAAGTAGTGCGGGTCGCGAAACATCTCGCTGACCTGGACGGTGAGGAAGCCCAGCAAGCGGTTGAACACCGTGCCGTCGCGCGCGACGTGCGCGTGCAGCGCCGCGAGGTCGGCGTAGCCCAGGCGCTCGACGGCAGCGGCGAGGCGCCGCCGGAGCGACACACGCGAGTACGCACGGAAATCGTAGTGGTGGACGCGGAACAGCGTGTCCAGCAACGCGTCGACTTCCGCGTCGTGGGAGGCGGTGGCGGCCATTTCACGCTTCCCGCCGCGGCATCCAGACGCGCAACAGCGACAGGAGCTTGTCGGCATCGAGCGGCTTGGCGATGTAGTCGCTGGCACCGGCGGCGAGGCAGCGTTGCTGGTCGTCGGGCATCGCCTTCGCCGTCAGCGCGATGATCGGCAGCCGCCGGAACGCCGGGCGCTCGCGGATCGCACGCGTCGCCGCGAGGCCGTCCATCTCCGGCATCATGATGTCCATCAGCACGAGGTCGACCGCCGGTGCCGCGCCGCGCTCGCTCGCGGCGAGCGCATCGACGGCCTCCCGGCCGTTGCGCGCGATCTGCACGACGAGACCCTGCGGCTCGAGCACGCTGGTCAGCGCGAAAACGTTACGGACGTCATCCTCGGCTATCAGCACGCGCCGCCCCTCGAGCCGCGTATCGCGGCCGCGTACCTGCTCCAGCATCTTCTGGCGTTCGGGCGGCAACTTGGCGTCCACCTGGTGCAGGAACAGCGTCACTTCGTCGAGCAGCCGCTCCGGGGAGCGCGCGCCCTTGACGATGATCGAGTTCGTGAACCGGCGCAGCGAGTGTTCCTCGTCCCCCGTCAGCACGCGGCCGGTGTAGACGATCACCGGCGGCAGCGGCGCGATGCCGCTCGCGGCCAGCTCGGCGAGCAGGTCCTCGCCGCCCACATCCGGCAGGTTGAGGTCCATCACGATGCAGTCGAAGCGGCCCGCGCGCAGCGCGGCCATCGCAGCGGCCGCCGTGGAGACGGGAACGATCTCGACGCCATCCATCGCCAGCAGCTGGACCATGCTGTCGCGCTGGCGTGCGTCGTCCTCGACGACGAGCAGCCGCTGGACGGTCTGCGCGGCCCGGGCGGCGAGGCGATCCAGCGCGGCGACGAGCTGCTCGCGCGTCACTGGCTTCACGTCGTAGCCCACGGCGCCGCGCTCCAGCGCGTCGCGCGAGTAATCGAGGACCGACGTGATGTGAATCGGGATCGCGCGCAACTGCGGGTCGCGCTTGAAGCGGTCGAGCAACGCGAGGCCCGACTGGTCGGGCAGGTTGATGTCCAGCAACGCAGCGGTCGGCGCGTGACGGCGTGCGGCGTCGAGCGCATCCGCCGCCGTCTGCGTGGCGACGACCTGGTAGCCGAGTTCGCGTCCGAGGTCGCGGAGCACCTCGGCGAAGCGCCGGTCGTCCTCGACGACGAGCAGCCGCCGCGAACCCGGGGTGAGGGCATGGCGATCGTCCGCGATCCAGCCGTTGGCTTCGGGCGGGGCGGCCGCGGCCGCTGTCGGCATCGCGACCGCGGCGGGCGCGGAGGCGACGGCGGCGGGCGCAGGCCTCGTCATCGGCGCGTCGGCGCGGTCCTCGCGGCGCGTCGCGAGCGGGTCCAGCACCAGCGGCACGGCTAGCGTGAACGTGCTGCCGTGGCCCGGTGCGCTGCTGACCGCGATGTCACCGCCCAGCAGCGTGGCGAGGTCGCGCGAGATCGAGAGGCCCAGCCCCGTTCCGCCGTACTTGCGGTGCGTCGAGCCGTCCGCCTGGCGGAACGCCTCGAAGATCACCTGCTGCTGTTCGGGCGCGATGCCGATGCCGGTGTCGCTGATGGCGAACCGCAGCTGCGCAGGCCCGCTGCGCGCGACGTCCAGCGTGACGTGGCCGCGGTCCGTGAACTTGATCGCGTTCGACATGAGGTTGCGCAAGATCTGCGCGAGTCGCTGCGCGTCGCTGTCGAGGGTGACCGGCACGTCCGGCGCGACGGCGATGCGCAGCTCGAGCGACTTTTGCGCCGTCAGCGGCTCCAGCGCGGCGCGCAGGCTCTCGACCAGCTGGCGGACGTTGACCGGCTGCACGTCCAGCTCGACCTTGCGGGCCTCGATCTTGGAGAGGTCCAGCACATCGTTGATCAGCGTCAGCAGGTCGTTGCCCGCCGCATAGATCGTCTGCGCGAACTTGACCTGCTCGGCAGTCAGGTTGCCGCCGCGATTCTCGGCGAGCAGCTTCGACAGGATCAGCGTCGAGTTGAGCGGCGTGCGCAGCTCGTGGCTCATGTTGGCGAGGAATTCGCTCTTGTAGCGGTTGGCCTCCTCGAGCGCCGTCGCCCGCTGCCGCAGCATGACCTGGTTGTCGGCGAGCGCCTGCTTCTGCGTGGCCAGCGTGTCCGCCTGCTCCTCGAGGTGGGCGTTCGTTTGCTCGAGCTCCGCACGCTGTTCCTCCAGCCGCGCCGCCGACTCCTTGAGCGCGTTGCCCTGTTCCTCGAGCTCCTCGTTGGTGACGCGAAGCTCCTCCTGCTGCGTCTGCAGTTCCTCGGCCTGGCGCTGCGTTTCCTCGAGCAGGCTCTCGAGATGGGAGCGGTCGCCGGCCGTGCGGACCGCGATGGCCAGCGGCTCCGCGACGCGCTCGAGGTAGTCGCGCGCCCGGGCGGGCACCGCCCCGAAGAAGCCGAACTCGGCGACGCCCTCGACGCGTCCGTTGGCGATCAGCGGCGCGACGACCAGCGCACCGGGACGCGCGGCGCCGAGGCTCGAATGGACGCTGAAATAGCCGGCCGGCACGTCGGCGACTTCGATGATCCGCCGGTCGGCGACCGCCTGGCGGCCCAGCGCGTCGGTGTCGGCGGCGGCGACGTCGTCCGCCAGCGCGTGGCCGTAGGCCGCCACGCGCTGCAGGCGTCCGCCGCGCGTCATCGTCGACAGCGTGGCCAGCGTCGCGCCGACGCGCGCGGCGATGTAGCCGATCGCGTCCGCGCCCGCTTCCTCCAGGCGGCGATCGCCCTGCAGCGTCCCGGCAAGCCCGATCTGGCCCGCGCGCAGCCAGGTCTCGCGTTGCCGCGCGCGATAGTCGCGCGACGCGATGTACGCGCCGGCGCAGACGATCAGTGCGAGCAGCGTGCACGCGCCCGTCATCCAGACGAGGGCGGCGCGCGTCGTCCGCGCGACGTCGTCCTCGCGGTCGGCGAGCGCGTTGCGCTCGACGCGCATCATGTCGGCGGTGACCGCGCGTATCTGGTCCATCGTCGCGCGCCCGCGGTCCGTCATGACCTCCGCCAGCGCCGCGGCGCCGTCGCCCTTCTGCTTCAGCGCGATCGTCGTGTTGAGCTCGTCGAGCTTGGCGGAAATCAGCTGCGCGAGCAGCCCCAGCCGCTGTTGCTGGGCACGATCGTCGCCGATCAGCAGCCGGAGCGAATCAATGCCTGCCGCCGTGCGCGGGGCCGCGGTCTGGAACGGCCCGATGTAGGACGGGATGCCGGTCAGCAGGTAGCCGCGCTG
>JAFEDG010000161.1 GCA_018241745.1 Pseudomonadota bacterium | reverse complement strand
CTCGTCGACGAGCAGCGCGAGGGGCATTGCCGATTTCGCGTCGCGCAGTGCGTCGCGGGCGGCAACGAGCGCGTCGGGCGCGAACGACGACAACAGCGGCGGCACGTCAGCGTCGCGCCACAGCGCAACCGCGTCCAGCGCGATGGCGGCGCCCGTCTCGCGTTCGCGCCCTGGCGTCGGCTTGATCTCGATGTTGCAGCGCACGTCGTGCGCACGCGCCCACCGGGCGACGGCCGCGAGCGTCGGCAGCATCTCGCCCGCGTACTTGGCCGAATGCCACCCGCCGGCGTCCAGCCGCGCGAGCTCGCGCCACGGCAGCGCGTCGGCGCGGCCGCGGCCGCTGGTCGTGCGGTCGAGCGTGGAATCGTGCAGCAGGAAGGCGACGTTGTCGGCGGCGAGCTTGGCGTCGAATTCGACCATCCGGTAGCCGTGCGCGTGGCCGACGCGCATCGCGGTGAGCGTGTTCTCGGGCGCGAGCTTGCCGGCACCCCGGTGCGCGCACAGCCGCGGGTACGGCCAGTCCGGAAGGCTCGTCACGTGGCGATCCGCGCGCCGGTGGCGGCATCGAACAGGTAGACACGCGCCGGGTCGGGTGCCAGCGTCAGCGTGGTACCCACGTCCGGCATCGATCCACCCGGCAGCCGCGCGACGACCATCGCGCCGCCGTGACTCACGTGTGCGAGCGTGTCGGCACCGAGCTGCTCGACGAGCTCCACGCTGCCGGTAATCGCCGCGTCCGCGGCGCTGCACGGCGCGAGGTGCTCGGGCCGGATGCCGACGACGACGCTCTTGCCGGTGTCCACCGTACCGCTCGCGTGCATCACGATGCCGCCGGCGTCCAGCGCGACGCGGCCTGCGCCCGCGCCCTTGCCCGGCAGGAAGTTCATGGCTGGCGAGCCGATGAAGCCGGCGACGAACTGCGTCGCGGGATTGGCGTAGACCTCCATCGGCGCGCCGATCTGCTCGGCGCGGCCCGCATTCATCACGATCATCCGGTGCGCGAGCGTCATCGCTTCCACCTGGTCGTGCGTCACGTACAGGCTGGTCGTCCCCGTCTGCCGGTGCATCTTCTGGATCTCGAAGCGCATCTGCACGCGCAGCTTGGCGTCCAGGTTGGACAGCGGCTCGTCGAACAGGAATGCCGCAGGCTCGCGCACGATCGCGCGGCCCATCGCGACGCGCTGGCGCTGGCCGCCGGACAGCTGGCGCGGCCGGCGCTCCAGGAGCGGCGCGAGCTCGAGGATGCCCGCGGCACGGTCGACGCGCGCCTTGATGTCGTCCTTCGCGAAGCCGCGGATCTTGAGCCCGTACGCCATGTTCTCGAACACGCTCATGTGCGGGTACAGCGCGTAGTTCTGGAACACCATCGCGATGTCGCGGTCCTTGGGCTCGAGCCGGTTGACGACGCGGTCGCCGATGACGATCTCGCCGGCGCTGATCTCCTCGAGGCCCGCGACCATCCGCAGCAGCGTCGACTTGCCGCAGCCGGACGGGCCCACGATGACGACGAACTCGCCATCGTCGACGTCGGTCGTGATGCCGTGGATCACCTCGTGTGCGCCGTAGCTCTTGCGGACGTCGCGGAATGCCAGCTTGGCCATCGCTCGTCAGGCTCCGTGGGAATGCTGCATGGTCATTTCTCCGTCTCGACGAGGCCGCGGACGAACAGCCGCTGCATCAGCACGACGACGGCCACCGGCGGCAGCAGCGCCATCATCGCCGTCGCCATCACGAGCTGCCATTCCGTCGCCTGGTCGCCGCCGGCGATCATCCGCTTGATGCCGATCACCACCGTGTACATGTCCTCGCGCGTCGTCACCAGCAGCGGCCACAGGTACTGGTTCCACCCGTACACGAACATGATGACGAACAGCGCCGCGATGCTCGTCCGCGACAGCGGCAGCACGACGTCCCAGAAGAAGCGCATCGGCCCGGCGCCGTCGATGCGCGCGGCCTCCGCGAGCTCGTCGGGGATGGTCATGAAGAACTGCCGGAACAGGAAGGTTGCCGTCGCTGACGCGATCAACGGCAGCGTCAGCCCGGCGTACGTGTCGATGAGGCCCAGGTCGGCGACGACCTTGTACGTCGGGAAGATGCGCACCTCGACGGGCAGCATCAGCGTGACGAAGATCAGCCAGAAGCACGTGCGCCGCAGCGGGAAGCGGAAATAGACGATCGCGAAGGCCGACAGGATCGAGATCGCGATCTTGCCGACGGCGATCAGCATCGCCATCACGAAGCTGTTCCACAACATCCGGCCCACCGGCGCGCGCGAACCGAGCGTGCTGCCGTGCGCGATCACGTCGCCATAGTTCTTCACGAGCTGGGTGCCCGGCGTCATCGGCATCGGCACCGTCGTGACCTGGTCGAACGTGAGCGTCGACGCGACGAACGCGACGTAGATCGGCAGCACGACGACGGCGATGCCCAGCAGCAGCACCAGATGCCCGGACAGCGCGCGCCACGGACGATGCTCGACCATCAGTACTGGACCTTGCGCTCGATGAAGCGGAACTGGACCACGGTGAGCGTGACGACGATCGCCATCAGGATCACCGACTGCGCGGCGGAACTACCGAGGTCCATCGCCTGGGTCCCGTCCTGGTAGACCTTGAACACGAGCGTGGTCGTCGCCTGGACCGGGCCGCCCGACGTCGACGCGTCGATGATGCCGAACGTGTCGAAGAAGGCGTAGACGATGTTGACGACGACCAGGAAGAACGTCGTCGGCGACAGCAGCGGGAACACGATCGTCCAGAAGCGGCGCGCCGGTCCGGCGCCATCGATGGCGGCCGCCTCGAGCAGCGACTTCGGGATCGCCTGCAGGCCGGCGAGGAAGAACAGGAAGTTGTAGCTGATCTGCTTCCACACGGCGGCGATGACGACGAGGATCATCGCGTGCGTCGGGTTGATCAGGTAGTTCCAGTCGACGCCCATCGCGTGCAGCAGCAGGCTGACGACGCCGATCGTCGGATTCAGCAGGAACACGAACAGGATCGCCGCCACCGCGGTGGCCACCGCGTACGGCCAGATCAGCAGCGTCTTGTAGACCGCGCCGAAGCGCACGACCCGGTCCGCGAACGCCGCGAGCAGCAGTGACAGCGTCAGCCCCAGCACCGTGACCAGCGTCGAGAACACCGCCGTGACGCGGAACGACGCGAGGTAGCGCGGGTCGGCGAACAGGTCCTTGAAGTTGTCGAACCAGACGAACTGGGTCTTGGCGGCAAACGCGTCCTGCAGCAGCATCGACTGCCACAGCGCCTGGCTTGCCGGCCAGAAGAAGAAGACGAGCGTGATCGCCATCTGCGGCGCGATCAACGCGTACGGCAGCCACGATGACCTGAAGACGACCCGCTTCTCCATCCAACCCCCGGACGCGACGGCGCGCCGCCCGCAGCCGGAGGCGCGCCGCCGCGAACCAGGCGGGCGCGTCGTGGCGCCCGCCGGTCCGCCTTGCTTACTGGTTCGTCTTCTGGAAGCGCTCGAGCTGCTCGTTGCCGCGCTTCACCGCCTCGTCCAGCGCCTGCTTCGCGGTCTTCTGCCCGCTCCATACCGACTCGAATTCCTCGTCGATGATGTTGCGGATCTGCACGAAGTTGCCGAAGCGCACGCCCTTGGAGTTGGGCGTCGGCGGCTTGTTGGTCAATTCCTTGATCGCGATGTCGAAGCCGGGCTTCTGCTCGTACAGGCCCTTCTTCTTCGCCAGTTCATACGCGGCCAGCGTGATCGGCACGTAGCCGGTGGACTCGTGCCAGTCCTCCTGCACTTCCGGCGACGACAGGAACGTGAAGAACTTGGCGATGCCCTTGTAGACGGCGGGGTCCTTCTGGTTCAGCACCCACAGCGTGGCGCCGCCGATGATCGTGTTCTGCGGCGCGCCCTTGACGCTCGGGTAGTAGGGCAGCGTCGCGACGCGCCAGTTGAACTTGGCGTTGGCCTTGATGTTGGCGTACGAGCCGGACGACGTCGTGATCATCGCGCACTCGCCGCTGTTGAACGACGCGAGCGGCTCGTCCTTGCGGCCCTTGTAGACGAAGAGGCCGGCCTTGGCCCAGTCACCCAGGTTCTGGATGTGCATCGTCTGTACCGGGCCGTTGAAGTCGAGGCGCGTCGCGAGGCCGCCGAACCCGTTCTCGAGCGTCCCGAACGGCACGTTGTGCCACGCGCTGAAGCTCTCGAGCTGCACCCACGACTGCCAGCCGGTGGTGAACGGGCACGACACGCCTGCGGCCTTCAGCTTCTCCATCGCGGCGTGCATCTCGGGCCACGTCGCCGGCGGCTTGGTCGGGTCCAGGCCCGCCTTCTTGAACGCGTCGTCGTTGATGTACAGCACCTGCGTCGAGCTGTTGAACGGCATCGAGATCAGGTTGCCGTGCGTGTCCGCGTAATAGCCGTACACCGCGCCGAGGAAGGCCTTGGGATCGAACGGCTCGTGCTGTTCCTTCATCAGCTGGTACACCGGCTTGACCGCGCCCTTCGCCGCCATCATCGTCGCGGTGCCGACTTCGAACACCTGGACGATCTGCGGCGGGTTGCCCGCACGGTAAGCCGCAATGGCCGCGGCCATCGATTCGTCGTACTGGCCCTTGAACACCGGCACGACCTTGAATTCGGACTGCGACGCGTTGAACTTCTCGGCGATCTGGTCGACCTTGGTGTTGAGTGCACCGGTCATCGAATGCCACCACTGGATCTCGGTGACGGCGGAGGCGGCGCTGGCGACGCTCACCAGCGCGGCGAACAGGGCCGCGCGTGCGGCTCCGGATCGAATCTTCATGCGGTTCTCCTCAGGAAAAAGTGGGCAATTCTGCCTTCTGTGAATGGCAATTCTATTACTACGCTGCTGGGGCTCGCACGACCCGTCGCTGTTGGCGACGCGTACGGTAGCGGATTCAACCCGCGGCCACAAGCGACGCCCCGCAGTCCCGGCAGGCGCTAGTCGCCCGGCGCGGGCGCCGGCACCGCGTGGCCCGGGTCTTCGGCAAAGGTGTCGGAGCGCCGCCGCCGGGCCAACAACGTATACGCGGTCGGCACGACGAACAGCGTCAGCAACGTTCCGAACGTCATGCCGCCGACGATCACGTAGCCGATCGGCATCCGCGACTCGGCACCGGCGCCCACCGCGTGGGCGAGTGGCAGCGCTCCCAGCACCATTGCGCCGGTGGTCATCAGGATCGGCCGCAGTCGCAGCGTGGAGGCGTCGATGACGGCGTCGAACAGCTTCTCGCCCTTGTCGCGCAGCTGGTTGCTGAACTCGACGATCAGGATGCCGTGCTTGGTGATCAGGCCGACCAGCGTGACGAGGCCCACCTGGCTGTAGATGTTGAGCGTCTGGCCGAAGAAGTACAGCAGCGCGAGCGCACCGGTCATCGACAGGGGCACCGACAGCATGATGACGAACGGGTGGACGAAGCTCTCGAACTGCGCGGACAGCACGAGGTAGATGAACGCGAGCGCCAGCACGAACGTGAAGTAGATCTCCCCGCCCGACTTGCGGAATTCGCGCGACTGGTTGTCGAGGTCCGTCTGGGCCGTCGGCGGCAACGCCACCTTGGCCGCCGCGTCCATCGCCTTCAGCGCGTCGTCGATCGAGTAGCCCGGCGCCAGCGTGCCGGTGATCTTGACGGCACGCAAACGGTTGAAGTGGTTGAGCGACTGCGGCGCGACGCCTTCGTGGACTTCGACCAGGTTGGACAGCTGTACCATCGAGTTGTCACGGCCACGCACGTAGGCGTCGCTGATGTCCGCCGGCACCGTGCGGTCGTTCGCGGCGGCCTGCACGATCACGTCGTACTGTTCGCCATCCTTCTTGAAGCGCGTGACCTGGCGACCGCCGAGGTAGGTCTCGAGCGTGCGGCCCAGCGTGTCGACGGCGACGCCGACGTCCGAGATCTTGTCGCGCTTGATGTTGACGCGCAGCTCGGGCGTGTTGAGGCGCAGATCCGTCTGCAGGTTGACGATGCCGGGGTATTTGCGGACCTCGTCGAGGAAGCGGTCGACGATCCGCGACAGTTCCGGGTAGGACACCTGCGCCATCACGACGTACTCGATCGGCGTCGAGCGGAACGACTGGCCCAGCGACGGCGGGTTGAGCGCGAACGCGAGCCCGCCGGGGATCGACGACAGCGCGGGGCGGATCGCCTCGGCGATCTCCTGCTGCTTGCGGGTCCGTTCCTCCCACGGCTTGAGGCGCAGCACCGCGTTGCCGTCGACGACCGTCGGGAAGCCCGCGATCGCCGTATAGGCCTCCGCCTCGGGAATCGTCGCGTAGACCGCCTCGATCGGCTTCAGCACGTCCGCCGTGTACTGCGGCGTCGAGCCTTGCGGCGCCGTCACGAGCCCGAACACGACGCCGCGGTCCTCCGTCGGCGCGAGCTCGCTCTTGAGGTGCATGAAGAACCACGCGCCGGCACCGAGCACGACGAACCACGCGACGACGACGACGAGGCGATGGTGCAGCGTCCACGTCAGCGCGCGACGATAGCCATTCGTCATCCCGTCGAGCCAGCCCTCGACCAGGTTGTACAGGTACGAGTGCTTCTTCTCGTGACGCAGCAGCAGCGAGCACATCATCGGCGACAGCGTCAGCGCGACGAAGCCGGACACCAGCACCGCGCCCGCCAGCGTCAGCGCGAACTCGATGAACAGGCGCCCGGTGCGCCCGGTGGCGAAGGCCAGCGGCGCGAACACCGACGCGAGTGTCAGCGTCATCGCCACGACGGCGAAGCCGATCTCCTTCGCGCCGCGAATGGCAGCTTCGCGCCTCGGCATGCCTTCCTCGATGTGCCGGAAGATGTTCTCCAGCACGACGATCGCGTCGTCCACGACGAGGCCGATGGCGAGCACCATCGCCAGCAACGTCAGCGTGTTGATCGTGAAGCCGAGCGCGTACATCACGGCGAACGCACCGATCAGCGCGACAGGGATCGTGACGATCGGGATCACGGTGGCGCGCAGGCTGCGCAGGAAGAAGAAGATCACCAGCACGACGAGCACGATCGCCTCGACGATCGTGCGGAACACCGAGTGGATCGAGCGGTCGATGAACACCGACGTGTCGTACGCGACCGTCAGCTTGGTGCCTTCGGGCAGCGTCGCGTTGATCCGGGCCACCTCCTGGCGCACGGCCTGCGACAGCTCCAGCGGATTGGCCACCGCCTGCTTGATCACGCCGATGTTGAGCGAGGGCTTGCCGTTGAACCGCGACACCGTCCGCTCGTCCACCGGCCCGATGTACGCATTGCCGACGTCGCGGATGCGCACCGGGTAGCCGCGGACGTTGGCGATGATGATGTCGTTGAACTGGTCGGGAGTCTGCAGGTCCGTCTCGGCGACGACGGTGAACTCGCGCGCCGTGGACTCGACGCGGCCGGCGGGAATCTCGGCGTTCTGCCGCGTGATGGCGCTCTCGACGTCCTGCACGGTGAGCCCGTAGCCCGCGAGCCGGGTGCGGTCGATGTCGATGCGCATCGAGACCTGGCGCTCGCCGAAGATCCGCACGTCGGAAGCGCCCGGCAGCACCGACAGCCGCGGCTGCACGTAGCGCTTCACGTAGTCGGAGGCTTCGAGCGGCGTCAGCGAGCCCGCCTGCACGGCGATGTAGATGACCGGCTGCGAATCGGCCTCCACCTTGGCGATGACCGGCTCGTCGATCGTGTCCGGCATCTTGGCGCGCACGCGGGCCACCTTGTCGCGCACGTCGGCGGCGGCGCTATCGGGGTCCCGCTTCAGCGTGAAGCGCACGTTGATCTGGCTGCGCTCCGAGCGGCTCTGCGACGTCATGATCTCGACGCCCTCGATGCCGGCGAGCGAGTCCTCGAGGATCTTCGTCACCTGCGACTCGACGACCTCGGCGGACGCGCCACGATACGTGGTCGTCACGCTGACCACCGGCTCGTCGATGCGCGGGTATTCGCGCACGGACAGCCGCTGGTACGAGATGAGGCCGACGAGCAGGATGATCAGCGACAGCACGGTCGCGAACACCGGGCGCTTGATGCAGATTTCGGGCAGTTGCATGGGGCCTCGAGGGCGCGGGGAACGCGGCGCGGCGTGCGGGCGGCGTCAGGAGTGCGCGTCGGCGACGGCCGCCGTGCGCGCGCCCGGCGCCGCGGCACCCTCGCTCTTGCCGCCTGCAGCAGCAGGCACCGGCGTGGCGGCGGGCGTGGCGTTGGCCACCGCCACCTGCGCGCCGTCGCGCAGCCGGAGCTGGCCGGCGGTGACGACGACGTCCGTCGGCGCGAGTCCCTTCACGACTTCCACCTTCGCGTCGCGGCGCTGACCGGTTTCCACGCGCGTGCGGACGGCGCGGTTGTCGACGACGCGGAACACGTACTGTTCGTCGCCTTGCGGCACGATGGCCTGCTCCGGGATGACGAGCGACTTGCCGAGGTCGCGCGTGACGAGTCGCACGCGCGCGAACATGCCCGGGCGGAGCGTCTGGTCAGCGTTCTGCACCTGCGCGCGGATCACGACCGCGCGACCCGCCGCGTCGATCAGCGGATTGACGGCGATCACGCGGCCCTGGAACTCCTTGCCGGGGAACGCGTCGAGCACGACGGACAGCACCTGCCCGGTGCGGATCTGCGTGAGATAGATCTCGGGCACGCGGAAATCGACCTTCAGCGGGTCGATCGCCTCGAGGTTGACCATGTCCGCACCTTCCTTGACATAGTCGCCGGTCGACACCGAGCGCAACCCGATGACGCCGGAAAAGGGCGCGCGAATCTGCGTCTTGTCGAGCCTCGCCTGCGCGAGCGTGACGGCCGCTTCGGCGACGCGCAGGTTGTTCTCGGCCTCGTCGCGCGCCTGGCTCGAGATGAAGTTGCTCTTCGCGAGGTCGACGGCGCGATCGTATTTGGACTTGGCGAGCGTGTAGTTCGCCTTGGCCTGCTCGACTTCCGCCTCGTTGATCGACGTGTCGAGCTTGACCAGCAGCGCGCCCTTGGCCACGCGCTGGCCCTCCTGGAACTGGATGGCCGCGATGCGGCCCGCTACTTCCGGACGCAGCGTGACCGACTCGTCCGAGCGCAGGCTGCCCACCGTGGTGATCGTCTGCGGCAACTCCATCTCGCCGACCCGCGCGACCTCGACGGACACGGCCTGCGGCGCCGCGACGGAACCCCCTGCCGCGCCCTTGGGCGGCGCATTGGCGGCGGTGGCCGCGCCGCTGCCCGCATGCCCGTACCAATAACCGCCCGCCGCTGCCAGCGCGAGGCCCGCCGCAACCGCGCAGCCGATGACTACGTTTTTCATGTGTCCTGACGCCTGACGTTCCCCGCTCCCCTGCGCCGATTATGCCTATGGCGGGAAAGCGCCCCCAAACCGTTGTTACCATGCCGGATTGCACGGCTTCCCGAACCTTCCCCGGTCACCACGATCATGCGCTCTCGCTCACCTGTTTTGCTGCCGTTCGTCGCCGCACTCGCGGCCGCCACGCTGGCGATGGTCGCCGCCTCGGCCCACGCCCAGGCGGACTTCCCGACCCACCCGGCGCGCATCGTCGTGCCGTTCCCGGCGGGCGGCCCGCTGGACGTCACGGCCCGCGAAATCGCCGCGCGGCTGACGGCGGCCTGGGGCCAGAACGTCATCGTCGACAACCGGCCGGGCGCCGGCGGCAACATCGGGGCCGACCTGGTGGCCAAGAGCCCGCCCGACGGCTACACGGTCGTCGTCGGCGCGCTGTCGACGCACGCGGTCAACCCGACGCTGTACCCCAAGATGCCGTACGACGCGGTGAAGGACTTCGCGCCGATCACGATGATCGCGGTCACGCCCAACGTGCTGGTCGTGCGCGCCGACTCGCCGATCAAGTCCGTGCAGGACCTGGTCGCGGCGGCAAAGGCGAACCCGGGGAAGCTTGCGTTCGGCTCCGGCAGCATCGGGAGCGCCGGGCACCTGGCCGGCGAACTGTTCAAGGTGGAGACCGGGACCGACGTGATCCATGTTCCGTACAAGGGTGCAGCGCCCGCGATGCAGGCACTGCTGGCGGGTGACACTGCATTCATGTTCGACAATCTCGCGAGCGCGATGACGCAGGTCAAGGCGGGCAAGCTGCGCGCGCTGGCGGTGACGACGGCGACGCGGTCCAGGCTCGCGCCCGACATCCCCACGATGGCGGAAGCGGGACTGAAGGGCTTCGATATCGCGACGTGGTTCGGGCTGCTGGCGCCGGCCGGCACGCCGCCGGCGATCATCGACAAGTGGAATGCTGCCGTGACGAAGATCCTGGAGACGCCCGACGTCAAGCAGAACCTCGCCGCGCAAGGCGCGGAAGCGGACCCGATGTCGCCGACGGCGTTTGCCGCGTTCATCGCGTCCGAGGTGCCCAAGTACGCGCGGATCGTGAAGGCGTCCGGCGCCAAGGTGGACTAGGTCCGACCCTATTTATTATGTCAACTAGGGTCGGACCCTGCCTCGGCCCAGGCCCAGCACAACCATCCGGCGAGGAACGCGACACCGCCGAGCGGCGTGATCGCGCCCAGCACCCGCTCGCCGGTCAGCGCGTACGCATAAAGGCTGCCGGCGAACAGCACGATGCCGGCGGCGAACAGCGTGGCCGCCCACCCGGCCAGGCGGCTGGGGGCCCGCTGCAGGTAGAGGCCGACGGCGACCAGCGCCAGCGCGTGGGCAACATGCCACGTGACGGCCGTTTGCCAGATCGCAAACCGATCCGGCAGCAACGCGCCGCGCAGCGCGTGCGCGCCGAACGCGCCCGCCGCCACGGCCAGCGCCATGCCCACCGTCCCCGCCACGATCGACCCGCGAGCTTGCATGCCGCGATGGTAGGCCACCCGGCCGCGCGGCGGCCGCGACGCTTTCCGGCGCTCGCCACCGGATTCGCATAGAATCGGCGGTCCATCACGCTGCAGGAAAGACCCGCGCCACATGAGCATCGAACGCCACCACGTCGGCAAGCGCCTCTCGGACATGGTCGTCCACCGCCCGTCGGGACTCGTGTACCTCGCGGGCCAGGTGGCCGAGGACACGGCGGCCGACGCCACGGGCCAGACCCGCGAGGTGCTGGGCCACATCGACCGCCTGCTGGCTGAAGTGGGCAGCGACAAGCGCAAGATCCTGTCGGCGACGATCTACCTGCCGTCGATGGCCGACTTCGCGGCGATGAACGCCGCGTGGGAGCAGTGGGTACCCGCCGGTGACACGCCGGCGCGCGCGACGGTGGAAGCGAAGCTCGCCAACCCGGGCTATCGCGTCGAGATCGTCGTCGTCGCGTCGCTCTGAGGGAGCGCCCATGAACCCGTCCGACCTCCCTTCGACGGCCGCCGTAGCGCGGACGTCCGGTTCGCGCATCGCGATCGCGTCGTCGCCCGAAGCGACGATGCCCGTCACGCGCGCGCTGTTCGACGAGATCATGGTCCCGTGCTACGCGCCGGCCGCCTTCATCCCGGTGCGCGGCGAAGGTGCGCGGATCTGGGACCAGGAAGGCCGCATGTACATCGACTTTGCGGCAGGCGTCGCCGTGTCGTCGCTGGGCCATTGCCATCCCGCCGCCGTCCGCGCGCTCGACGAGCAGGGCCACAAGCTGTGGCACGTGTCCAACTGGTTCACCAACGAGCCGGCGCTGCGCCTCGCGCAGCGGCTGATCGACCACACGTTCGCCGAGCGGGTGTTCTTCGGCAACTCGGGTGCGGAAGCCAACGAGGCCGCGCTGAAGCTCGCGCGCCGTTACGCGCACGACCGCCACGGCGCGCACAAGGTGCGCGTGATCTCGACGACCAACTCGTTCCACGGCCGCACGCTGATGACGGTCACGGCCGGCGGCCAGCCCAAGTACTCGAGCGGCTTCGGGCCCAACCCGGCGGGCTTCACCCACATCCGGTACAACGACGTCGCGGCACTCGAGGCCGTGTTCGCCGAAGGTGGCGACGACATCTGCGCCGTGCTGCTGGAACCGATGCAGGGCGAAGGCGGCATGACGCCCGGCACGCCTGAGTTCCTGCAGGCCGCGCGCAGGCTCTGCACGCAACACGGCGCGCTCTTGATCCTGGACGAGATCCAGAGCGGCATGGGCCGCACCGGCGCGCTGTTCTCGTACATGCAGAAGGGCATCGTGCCCGACATCCTGACCAGCGCCAAGGGGTTGGGCGGCGGTTTCCCGATCGGCGCGATGCTCACGACGACCGAGATCGCGTCGGCGTTCAGCGTGGGCGTGCACGGCACGACGTTCGGGGGCAACCCGCTCGCGTGCCACGTCGCCGGCGCCGTGTTCGACGTGATCAACACGACGGAAGTGCTCGACGGCGTCAAGGCGCGGCACGCGCTGTTCATGGAAGGCCTGCGGGCGATCAACCAGCGCCGCCCGGTCTTCGCCGACCTGCGTGGCGAAGGCGTGTGGCTCGGCTGCGAGCTCGCGGAAGCCTGGCGCGGCAAGGCTGGCGCCGTCATGCAGGCGGCCGGCAATGCCGGCGTGCTCGTGCTGATGGCGGGACCCGACGTCGTGCGCCTCGCACCGCCGCTGACGATTTCGCTCGACGAGATCCTCGAAGGCCTCGCGCGGCTCGAGCGCGCGATCGACGCCGCGCTGCCGCACTGACGCGGCCTGCCCGCGGTCGCGCGCCGATGTTCGTCGTCCGCCCCGTCGCGCGCGACGACCTGCCCGCCGTGCTCGCGCTGTCCGAGCGCACCGGCACGGGACTCACGACACTGCCCGCCGACAGCGAGCGCCTGGCCGCGCGGATCGAGCGCTCGCTCGCGTCGTTCGCGGGCCGCGCGACGGCCGCGGAAGAATGCTATGTGTTCGTGCTCGCCGAAACCGGCGGCGAGCGGCGCGTCGTCGGCATCAGCGCGATCATGGCCCACGTAGGCCTCGACGAACCCTGGTACAACTTCCGCGTCGGCACGCTGGTCCACGCGTCGCGCGCGCTCGACGTGTACACGGCGATGCCGACGCTGTTCCTGTCCAACGACCACACCGGGCACAGCGAGCTCGCGTCGCTGTTCGTCGACCAGGCGTTCCGCGGCGAGAAGAACGGCCCGCTGATCGCGAAGAGCCGCCTGCTGTTCATCGCCGAGTTCGGTGCGCGCTTCGCGCCCAAGGTGATCGCGGAACTGCGCGGCCGCGTCGGCCCCGACGGCCGCTCGCCGTTCTGGGAAGGACTGGGCCGCCATTTCTTCGCGATGGAGTACTCGCGCGCTGACTACCTGACCGGCATCGGCCAGAAGTCGTTCATCGCCGAGCTGATGCCGCAGCACCCCGTCTACGTGAACCTGCTGCCGCCCGCGGCGCGCGAAGCCATCGCGCAGGTTCACGCCGACACCGAGCCCGCCCGTGCGATGCTCGCATCGGAAGGGTTCCGCTACGAAGGCTACGTCGACATCTTCGACGCCGGGCCCACCGTCGAGTGCTACCGCGACGCGATCGACGCGGTGCGCCGCTCGCAACTGCTGACCGCAGCCGTTGGCGACGAGGATCCGGTGCCGGACAGCGTCGCCGACGACGTCCTGTGGCTGGTGTCGAACCGGCGCTTCGAAGGCTATCGCGCGATCGTCGTCGCCGCCTCGCCGGTGGATGGCGCGCTGCCACTGCCGACGCACGCGGCGGCGGCGCTGGAGATCGACGACGGCGCGTCGGTACGCGCCGTGCCGCTGGCGCCGGACGATCGCTGATGGCGCTCGCCGAGATCAACTTCGACGGCATCCCTGGTCCGACGCACAACTACGCGGGCCTCGCGCACGGCAACCTTGCCGCGGAGCGCAACGCGACCCACGCGGCGGACCCGCGCGGTGCGGCGCTGCAAGGGATCGCGAAGATGCGCGCGCTGGCCGCGCGCGGTTACGCGCAGGCGGTGCTGCCGCCGCACGAGCGGCCGTTCGTGCCGGCACTCCGCGCGCTGGGATTTGCCGGCACCGACGATCACGCGGTGGTCGCGGCCGCCGCGCGCGCCGCGCCCACGCTGCTCGCCGCATGCTCGTCGGCTGCAGCCATGTGGACCGCCAACGCCGCGACCGTGAGCCCGTCGCCAGACACCGCCGACGGCCGCGTTCACTTCACGCCCGCGAACCTGGTGTCGCACTTCCACCGGTCGCTCGAAGCCCCGGTGACGACGCGGATCCTGCGCGCGATCTTCGGCGATCCCGTGCGCTTTGTCGTCCACGCCCCGCTGCCTGCCGCGCCACAGTTCGGCGACGAAGGCGCGGCCAACCACACGCGCTTCGCGACGGCCGCCGATGCGCCCGGCATCGAGTTCTTCGTCCACGGTGCCAGCGCGTACGACACGTCGGCACCGCGGCCCGCGCGCTACCCGGCACGGCAGACGCTCGAGGCCAGCGCCGCGATCGCGCGCCGGCACGGGCTCGCGCCCGCGCGCACCGTGCACGCGCAGCAGCTGCCTGCCGCCATCGATGCCGGCGTGTTCCACAACGACGTCATCGCCGTCGGCAGCGGTACGCTGCTGTTCTGCCACGAGCACGCGTTCGTCGACCAGGCCGCGGTGCTCGCGCAATTGGGCGATGCCGTCGGCGATGCATTCACCGCGCTCGTCGTCCCCGCCCACGCGGTACCGCTCGACGTGGCCGTTTCGACGTACCTGTTCAACAGCCAGCTGCTGGCGCGCGCCGACGGACGCTTCACGCTCGTCGCACCGCTCGAATGCCGCGAGCATCCGGCGACGGCACGCTATCTGGACGACGCCGTCGCGAGCGGCGGGCCGCTTGCCGAGGTGCTGACGTTCGACCTGCGCCAGAGCATGCGCAACGGGGGTGGGCCTGCCTGCCTGCGGCTTCGTGTGACGCTGACGGATGACGAGCGCGCCGCCGTCGGCGCGCGCGTATTCGGCGACGACGCGCTGTTCGCGGCGCTCGAGGCGTGGGTGCGTCGCCATTACCGCGACCGCATCGTCGCTGCGGACCTGGCCGATCCCGCGCTGCTGGACGAGAGCCGGCGCGCGCTCGACGAGCTCACGGTGCTGCTGGGCCTCGGCGCCGTCTACGACTTCCAGCGCGACCACCGCTGACCCTTCGTCGATCCGCGTCACCGGCGCCCGCCGCGCACACCCGCGCAAAGTGTTGACACTTTGCGCGGCTTCTCCTAGGATCCCGATCCTGTGTCGCGGTCCTGCCCGCGTCACGCCCCGCCCACCGCCACCGATGACACGCCGCTGGAAATACCGTCCCCCTGGATCCAACTGGGGCGAGTTCGGCGACGACGACGAGCGCGGCCGGATGAACCTCGTCACCCCGGCGCGCCGCCTCGCCGCAATGGCCGAAGTGCGCACCGGCCGCACGTTCTGCCTGTCGATGCCGCTCGACCGGCCTGGCGGGCAGGTGCTGAACGGGCGCCGCAGCGCGCCTGCGTTCCATCCCGTCATGCGCGACGGTCACGTCCACTTCAACCTGCCGCTCGAGTTCACCGACGCGCGCCTCACCGACGTCAGCACCGACGAAGCGGTGCTGCTCTACAGCCAGTACTCGACGCAGTGGGATGCGCTCGCGCACAAGGGCTCGCTGTTCGACGCGCAGGGCACCGGCACGCCGCAGCGCGTGTTCTACAACGGCCACGCGATCGTCGACGACCGCGGCCAAGGCACGCAAGGTGCGCTCGGCGCGCAGGCGCTGTCGATCGCGCGGATGGCGGAGACCTGCGTGCAGGGTCGCGGCGTGATGATCGACGTCCGGCACCACCTCGGCGACGAGCGCATCGCCGTCACCTACGACGTGCTGGCCGGCATTTTGGCGGCGGACGGCGTCGTCGTCGAGGAAGGCGACTTCGTCTGCATCCACACCGGACTCGCGCAGCGGATCATGGACGCGGGCGGCGGCCCGCTCGATCCGGCGTTGAAGCACGCGTGCGCCGTGCTGGACGGTGCCGACCCCCGGCTGCTCGAATGGATCACCGACTCGGGCCTCGCCGCGATCGCGTGCGACAACCTGGCCGTCGAGCGCTCGTCGACGCTCGGCATCACCGACGACTCGCCCGCTCGCCGCCCAAGCCTGCCGCTGCACGAGCATTGCCTGTTCAAGCTGGGCGTGCACCTGGGCGAGCTCTGGTACCTGACCGAGCTCGCGCACTGGCTGCGCGCGCACGGCCGCTCGCGCTTCCTGCTCACCGCCCCGCCGCTGCGCCTGCCGGGCGCGGCAGGTTCGCCGGTGACGCCGGTGGCCACCGTCTAACCCTGCAGGCACGCACGCATGAATGCCACCGAAGAAGTCCGCGTCATCTCCGCCACCGGCGTGTGCGGCTCCGGCTTCAAGGAGAGCTCGCTGGCCGCGGGCATCGCGCGCAAGCCGCATTTCATCGGCTGCGACGCGGGGTCCACCGATCCCGGCCCGTTCTCGCTCGGCTCGGGCAAGACCGCGTTCCCGGTGCGCGCGATCAAGCGCGACCTGCGGTTGATGCTGAGAGCCGCGCGCGAGGCGCGGATCCCGCTGCTGATCGGCTCGGCGGGCACGGCCGGCGGGGAGCCGCACGTTGCGCTGTTCCGCCGGATCGTCGAGGAGATCGCGGCCGAGGAGAATCTCTCATTCCCGCTCGCGCTGATCCACGCGGAGCAGGACAAGGCCTACCTCAAGCGCCGGCTCGCGGAAGGCCGCATCACGGCGCTCGCGCCGGCGCCCGACTTCGACGACGGCGTCATCGAGCGCTCGCAGCGCATCGTCGGCATGATGGGCGAGGAACCGTTCCTGCGTGCGCTCGACGAAGGCGCGGAAGTCGTGATCGCCGGCCGCGCGAGCGACTGCGCGATCTTCGCGGGCATCCCGATGCGCCACGGCGTCGACCCGGGCATCGCGTGGCACGCCGCCAAGATCCTCGAATGCGGCGCGGCCGCCGCCGTGGCGCGGCCGGCGCCCGATTGCATGTTCGCCACGCTGCGGGCCGATCACTTCGACCTCGAGCCGCTCGATCCCGCGCTGCGTTGCAGCCCGTTGAGCGTCGCCGCGCACAGCCTCTACGAGAACGCCGACCCGTACCGGCTCGTCGAGTCGAGCGGCACGCTGGACCTCACGCACGCGGACTACGAAGCGCTCGACGACCGCCGCGTCCGCGTACGCGGCAGCCGCTTCGAGCCGGCGACGACCTACACGGTCAAGCTCGAAGGCGCCGAGTTCGTCGGCTACCAGAGCATCGTGATCGGCGGCATCCGGGACCCCTACATCCTGCGGCAGATGGACGACTTCGTCGCGCGGCTCAAGGCGAACGTCGCGCGGCGCGTCGCCGAGGTGGCGGCCGGCGATCCCGCCGCGGGCGATTACCTCTTCAACGTGCGCGTCTACGGCAAGGACGGCGTCATGGGCCCGCTGGAACCGATCGCGCGCGTGGAGGGCCACGAGGTGTGCCTGATCCTCGAGGCGACCGCCGCGACGCAGGAACTCGCGACGACGATCGTGTCGATGGCGCGCCACCAGGCGCTGCACCTGCCGATCCCCGAGTGGCAAGGGCTCATCACCGGCGTCGCGTGCACGTACAACCCGGCCTACCTCGAACGCGGTGGCCTCTATCGCTTCTGCGTCAACCACGTCGTCGCGCCCGACGATCCCTACGAGATGTTCCCGATCGAGCACGTGAAGGTCGGCGCAGGGAGGGCGGCATGAGCGCGCCTGCCACGCCGTCGACGGCGCCGCGCATCGTGCCTGCCGGCCCCGCCCCGCTGGGCACGCTCGCACGGCTGATCCGCAGCAAGAACGCAGGCCCGTTCGAGCTGACGTTCGACATCATGTTCGACGACCCGGCGCTGTTCGAGCGCGTGCGCGCGAGCGGCCGGCTGACGCGCGAGGTCGTCGCGTCGCTGTACCACCTCGCGCCCGCCGACGTGAAGTTCTTCGTCGTGCCGGCGGCGCTCGCGTTCAAGGCGTCGATCCCGCGGCCGCGCTTCCAGGGCGACGTGCTGGACAGCGACGGCCACGGCGGCCAGCAGTACGCGCCGCTGATCGACATCGTGATCCCCTGAGGATGCGTCGCCCGCACGGCATCCTCGTCACCGGAGACTTCAGATGACGTACAAGCTTTCGTCGCCGGCGCGACGCGCGCTGCTCGGCGCCGCCGGCGCCGCCGCGCTCGCCGCGCTGCTGCCTGCCACGGCCCACGCGGAAGGACCGTATCCCGACCGGCCGATCAAGTTGATCGTGCCGTTCCCGCCCGGCGGTGGCAACGACGCGATCGGGCGCTTCATCGCGCAGCGCCTCGGGGAGACGCTGAAGCAATCGGTCATCGTCGAGAACCGCGGCGGTGCGGGCGGACTGATCGGCGTCGAAGCCGCGCTCAAGTCCCCACCGGATGGCTACACGCTGCTGGTCATCTCGCCGAGCTACACGATCAACCCGAGCGTGTTCAAGGTGAACTTCGACCCCAGCAACGATTTCACGGCGATCGGGCAGATCTCGGCCGGCGCGCTGGTGCTGGTGGCCAATCCGTCGGTGCCGGCGAAGACGCTGGGCGAGCTCGTCGCGCTCGCCAAGGCAAAGCCTGGAACGCTCACGTATGCGTCGTCAGGCCAGGGCGGCATCGACCAGCTTGCGACCGAGCTCTTCACCAGCATGGCCGGCATCAAGCTGATGCACGTCCCGTACAAGGGTGGTGGCCCCGCGCTGATGGACACGATCGCGGGCCAGACGCAGCTTTTCATGTCGACACTCGCCGGCGCGCGCCCGCAACTCGCCGCGAACGCGGTGCGCGCGCTCGCCGTGACGACGGCCAAGCGCATCCCGGCACTGCCGGACGTGCCGTCGATCGCCGAATCCGGCTATCCTCGCTACGACGTCACGCTGTGGCACGGCGTCATTGCGCCGAAGGGCGTCCCGCCGGAGATCGTGGCCAGGCTCAACGCGGCGATCAACGCGATCGTCAGCACCCCGGAAGCGGCGCAACGACTCGCGGTGGACGGCGTCGCGCCTGCGGGCGGCACCCCGGCGGCGTTCCAGGCGCTGATCCGGCAGGAGATCGTGCAGTGGCACAAGGTGGTGGCGGCACAAGGCATCAAGGCGGAATAGCCCGCGCGGACGACGCGACGCTCGGCGACGAGGCGTTGCGCGGCATCGTCGCGCTGCTGCGCAGCGGGGAGCTGAAGCCCGGCGCGATCGTCAACGAAGCCGAGCTCGCCAAGCGCTTCGGCATGAGTCGCGGCCCGGTCCGCGAGGCCGTGCGCCGGCTGGAGGGCCGCAAGCTCGTCGTGCGCGAGGCTTACCAGCGGGCACGCGTCGTCACGCTGGACCGCGCCGCCATCGTCGGCATCTTCGAGCTGCGCGAGTGCCTCGAGGGGATGGCGTGCCGCCTCGCGGCGACGCACATGACCGACGCAGCGCTGGAACGACTCGCGCGCGACACCGAGCGGGCCGGCACGCGCAACGCGTTCACCGTCGACTACCGGTTCAGCTTCCACCAGGCCATCGTCGACGGCTGCGGCAACGCACGGATCGGTACCGTGCTGGCGCAGGAGGTCTACGACCTCGTGCGGCTCTACCGCTGGAGCAGCGGCGCGCTGCCCGGCCGCGCCGGCGCAGCACCGGCCGAGCATCGGGCGATCGCCGCTGCGTTGCGCAAGCGCGACGCGGACCGCGCCGAAGCCCTGATGCGCGAGCACGTGCGACGGTCGATGCAGATGGTGGTGACGGCGTGAGCGACCCGGCGGCAGGATTGCCGCGCGTGACGGCGCTGCTGGCGTTCGCCACCGGCGTCATCGTCGCCAACCTCTATTTCGCGCAGCCGCTGCTCGCGCCGATCGCGTCGTCGCTCGCGCTCCCCGCAGGCGTCGCGGCGCTCGTCGTCACGATCACGCAGGTCGGCTACTGCGCAGGCCTGCTGTTCGTCGTCCCGCTGGCCGACATCGTCGAGAACCGGCGTCTCGTCACGACGCTGGTCGCGCTGTGCGCGTGCGCGTTGGCGGTAGCCACGTGGGCGCCGGCGGCGGTCCCCTTCTTCGCGGCAATGGCGGCGATGGGGATGGCCGCGACGGCCGCGCAGATCATCGTGCCGTTCGCGGCGCACCTCGCGCCCGACGCGATGCGTGGCCGCGCGGTGGGCCGCGTGGTCAGCGGACTGTTGCTGGGCATCATGCTGTCGCGCCCGGTCGCGAGCTTCGTCGCCGACGCCGCCGGGTGGCACGCGGTGTTCGGCATCTCCGCAGGCTTGATGTCCCTGCTCGCGATCGTGCTCGCGCGCGCGTTGCCGCCGCGCCAGCCCGCGCCGGCGCTCGCCTATCCCGCATTGCTCGGCTCGCTGTGGACACTGTTGCGCACCGAGCCCGTGCTGCGGCGGCGTGCGGCCTTCCAGGCCTGCCTGTTCGGCGCGTTCAGCCTGTTCTGGACCGCCGTGCCGCTGTACCTCGCTTCGCCCGCGTTCCGGCTCACGCAGCGCGGCATCGGCCTCTTTGCATTGGCGGGCGTCGCCGGCGCGATCGCGGCGCCCGTCGCGGGCCACCTTGCGGACCACGGCCATGGCCGGCGGATCACGCTCGTCGCGATGATGGCGGTCCTCGCCGCGTTTGCGCTCGGCGCCGTGAGCTTTGTCTCGCACGCGATGCACGTCACGGCACTGACGCTCGCCGCCATCGTGCTCGACGCCGGCGTGTCCGCGAACCTGGTCGTCGGCCAGCGCGCGATCTTCGACCTGGGCCCGGAACGACGCAGCCGCCTCAACGGGCTGTTCCTCGCGCTGTTCTTCCTCGGCGGCGCGCTGGGCTCCGCGAGCGCCGGCTGGGCCTACGCGACGGGCGGGTGGACGCGCGCGAGCTGGGTCGGCGCCGCATTCCCCACGGTGGCGCTCCTGCTGTTCGTGGCGTACCGGCGGCAGGCCGCCGCCACGCCCCCCGTCAGCGCCCGGCCTTGAGCCGCGCGAGGTCGATGTCGAAGAACTTCCACGGGTGCTCGAACGCGGGATTCTTGACGTAGCCCAGCACCCACGGTCGCACCAGCGTGTTCTCGTAGCGATAGATGCCGAGATCCCACGGCGTGTACGCCTGCGCGATCTGGTTCATCTTGCGGTACAGCTCGTCGCGCGCGGGGCCGGGCGGCACGCGCTTGCTGGCGACGTACAGCTTGTCGTACTCCGCGTTGCGGAAGCGCGCGAGGTTGGACTGGCCGGCGTTGGGCCCGTACAGGAGCTGGACGAACGCGTCGCCGTCGCCACTGTTGTTGATCCAGCCGACGCCCCACATCTGCAGCTGGTTGGCGTCGCGCGCCATCTTCAGCAGTTCGGGCCACTTCTGCTTGACGAAGTCCAGGCGGATGCCGACGGCACGCAGGTTCTTGACCCAGAGCTCGTCGCGGTCGCGGTCGCGCACCGTCGGCGTGGACCCCATCGTCAGCTTGAGCGGCGAGCCGTCCGGCAGCTCGCGATAGCCGTCGCCGTCGCGGTCCTTGTAGCCGAAGCGGTCGAGCAGCGCGTTGGCGGTGGCGGGATCGTACGGAGGACGGATGTTCAGGTCTGCGATGTGCCCCAGCATTTCAGGCGGCACGATCTGCGTGGCGGGGCGCGCCTGCCCCTGCCAGTTGACGGCGACGTATTCGTCGACGTTGATGGCCATGACGATCGCGCGCCGCAATGCGATCCGGTCGGGCGTGAGGCCGCCCACCACCGGGTCCTCGAGGTTGAAGTAGGTATACGTCAGCGCGGGCTGGATGACGCGCTGGCGGGTAACGCCCGCCGACGTGTACTCCGGCAGCAGCTTGCCGTCGCGGTCCAGCACCTTGGGAATGAGGTCCGCGGGCACGTTCGCATAGTCGAGCGTGCCCCCGCCGAACGCGAGCAGCTGCGGATTCGATTCCTCGATGATCGAGATCTCGACGCGGCCGATCTGCGGGAGCCGCTTGCCCTTCATCGCCGCGGCGGCCGCCTGCGTGACCGCATCGGCCCCCGGGGGGGCCGGCGGAAAATATTCCTCGCGATAACCCGGGTTGGCGACGAGGACCATCTTCTGGCCGCGCCGCCATTCGGCGAGCTTGTACGGGCCCGTGCCCACCGGGTGGTCCATCACCCACGTGTTGGCGTCGCCATACGCCTCGACCACCTCGCGCGCGACGGCCGACAGCGCCGACTGCAGCAGGTAGTTCATCAGCGTGTAGTCGGGCTCGACGAGCGTCAGCTGCAGCGTGTAGCGATCGAGCGCGCGCAGCCCCGGGATTGCGGCATCGTAGTCGAACTTGCCGGTTGCCTTGGCCCTGGCCACCGCGTCGTCGAGGCCGACGAGCTTGCCGGTCAGGTAGTAGGCATTGGGCGAGCGGACCTTCGGGTCGACGACGCGCTCGAACGAGTACACGTAGTCCTGCGCGGTGAGCTCGCGGCGCCTGCCCTTGAACACCGGGTCGTCGGCGAAGTAGATGCCCTTGCGGATCGCGATCGTCCACACGCGGCCGTCGGCGGAGATCTTCGGCATGCCCGCCGCCGTGTTGGGCGCGACGCGAAACGGGCGCGCCAGATAGTCGGGCACGTACAGCGCATCGAAGATCATGCGGATGACATGCGCCGAGTAATAGTCCTGCGATGGCGCGGGGTCGAACCCCGTTTCCGCCACCGGGAACATCACGCGCAGCGTCTTCGCGGGGTCTTCCCACGCCGGTGCCGCATTCGCCTGCGGCGCCACGTACGCCAAGACCACACATGCGGCTGCCCACAGCAGACGCACGCCATTCCTGGTGACTTTGTTCATCGCAAGACGGGCCGGTGCGGCAGGGAAGGGTGGATGTCGCAATACTACAGCCGGCGACGCGGCGCGGCGCGCCGACAAACCGCGCATCACAACGCGGCTTCGATATCCGCGGCGATCGCGTCCGGCGTGTCGGTCGGCGCGTAGCGCTTCAGCACATGCCCGTCGCGGTCGACCAGGAACTTGGTGAAGTTCCACTTGATCGCCTCGCTGCCCAGGATGCCCGGCTTCTCTTCCTTGAGGAACTTGTACAGCGGGTTCGCGCCGGCACCGTTGACGTCGATCTTGGCGAACAACGGAAACGTGACGCCGAACGAGGTCTCGCAGAACTGGGCGATCTCCGCCTCGGTGCCGGGCTCCTGCGCGCCGAACTGGTTGCACGGGAAGCCCAGCACGTCGAAGCCGCGCGCGTGGAAGCGCTTCTGCAGCTCCTCGAGGCCCTTGTACTGCGGCGTGAACCCGCAGTGGCTGGCGACGTTGACGATCAACAGCACTTCGCCCTTGTAGCGGTCGAGCTTCTGCGGCTGCCCGGTGATCGTGTCGACGGTGAAATCATGGACGGTGGTCATCTAGGGGCCTTTCGGTCAGGGTGCGGTGGAAGCCGCGCGCGGTGGCAGGATGAATTCGCCGGGCCGGCGCAGCACCCGGACCAGCACCGCACGGAACAGGCGGCGTTGCGAGACGATACCCGCCGCCGTCGAGCGTATCGCCACCCACATCGCCAGGCAGAACGATACCGTCAGGTTGAGAAAGCCGGTCATCGCGATGCCGGCCACCGCCCACCAGAACGCGGAGGTCGCGAACACGCTGCTGCCCAGCGTATAGCACGCGAGCGCGAGCTGGCCGGTGGCCAGCGTCACGTGGCGCACCTCGAACGGGATGCCGAAGAACTGCGCGACCTCGGGGACCATGCCCAGCAGGAAGCCGAGCGAGATGTTGCCGCCCAGCGCCGGCACGTTGCGCTCGATGCCGGCGGCGAAGCGCTTGGCGCGGCTTTCGCCCAGGCGCTCGACGAGCCACGGCGCCCGCGCCAGCGCCGCGGGCAGCCTGCGATAGCTCGCCCAGTTCTCGAACCAGCCGGCGATCAGCGCCGACACCCACAGCAGCACGCCGGTCAGTGCAGCGTAGATCGGGGTCGCGCCCTTCAGTGAAAAGCTCTCGACGTAGTGTTGCGCATGATCCGCGTCGGGCAGGTGGCCGGCGCCCGCGGCGAGCAGCAGCCACTGCAGCGCGAGCGCCACGGGGACGACGACCACGAGGTTGCCGGCGATCGCCGCGATCTGCGAGCGCACGAGGCTCGCCACCGCCGACACGAAGCCGTGCAGGCGCCGGCGCGTGTGCGCGCCCGCGAGCCGCGCCGCGAGCGTCGCCGCGGTCGTCGCCGGCTGCTTGGTCGCAAGGGTTCCGTGCAGCAGGTGGATCGCGACGAACGACAGCGCGTAGTTCAGCGACGCCTCCAGGCCTTCGACCGCGAGCGGCGAGCCGTGGCCGGTGATCGCGAGCTTGATCAGTACCGTGAAGCCCGTCACCGCGCCGCCGATCGCCGCCGACCACAGCATCGCGCCGTATTCGCGGGCGTCGGTCGTCAGGTAATGCTCGCCGGTGCGCCCGGTGGACTCGACCACGCGGCGCGCGAGCAGCCGCATGTTCTCGCGCAGCAGCAGCCGCACGCTCTGCTGACCCGCGTGCGCGTCGGCGAGCTGGGCGATGAAGCGCGCGATCGTGCCGTCGCGCGTGCTGGTCGGCGCCGACAGCGCGAGCAGGCGCTGCATCCGCTTCAGCACCAGCCGCGCGCGTTCCAGCGTGTACACGAGGTCCAGCGACACCCCGTGCTGCGCGAGATGGCCCATCGCGTCGGCAAGCGCCGCGCGGCATTCGGCGATGCTGCCCTCGAGGCGCCCGCGCGCCGCGAGCCGCTCGGTGGAAGCCGCGGGTGCGTCCATCCAGGCGTATACGGCGTGCGCGAGTTCCGCGAACGGCAGCTCGCGGGGTCGGCCTACCGCGAGGCGTTCACGCACGCGCCACGACAGCCCGATCGCCTGCGCGTCGCTCGCCAGAACGAGCAGCGAGTCCTCGACGTCGCGCACCTGCGAACGCGCCGCCGCGCCGTCGACGTCGCCTTCGTTGAACAGGTCCACGATCGCATGGCGCATCGCCGGCGACAGGTCGGCGATCCACGTCGCGTCTCCGGCGCGGGGGAACATTCGGGTGAAGACCGTCGCGAGCTCGGAGTTGGCCGGTGGCGCGGGCAGGAATTTCTCTGCCAGCCGCCGCCCGAATTCCTGGAAGAACGCGTGCGCGCGCGGCAGGCCGATCTCGCACAGCAGGCCCACGGACGACAGGTCACCAAGCGTGCGCGCCAGCGTGCGGGCGAACGCCTCGCGCGTCTGCGGATTGCGCTCCAGCAACTGCAACAGGAAGCGCACGCGCGTTTCCGGATTGCCGGCCGCGTCCCCACGGCGCGGCGCCTGGATCCAGCGCACCGTCGATTCGAGCCACGACAGCCGCACGACCAGCGGCGCTTCGGGATTGGCGCCCCCGACCACCCAGTCGACACCGGTGACCCGCGCGGGCTTCATCGCCGGCCGCGCTCCATCGGAGGACCGTAGCCGCCGCCGCCCGGCGTCTGCACGACGAACACGTCGCCAGGCCCCATGTCCACCTTGGCCGTCGCGCCGAAGTCCACGCGCGTGCCGTCCGCGCGCTCCACCCAGTTGCGGCCGGCACGCGCGTCGCCGCCTCCGGCCACGCCGAAAGGCCGGACGCTCCGATGGTTGGCGAGGATCACGGCGGTCATCGGCTCCAGGAAACGGACGCGGCGCTCGCCGCCATTGCCACCGCGCCACCTGCCTTCGCCGCCGGTGCCCTCGACGATGCGGAAGCTGTCGAGGCGCACCGGGAAGCGCCACTCGAGGACTTCCGGGTCCGTGAGCCGCGAATTGGTCATGTGCGTCTGCACGACGCTGACGCCGTCGAACCCCGGGCCCGCGCCGGAGCCGCCGGAGATCGTTTCGTAATACTGGTAGCGCGCGTTGCCGAACGTGAAGTTGTTCATCGTGCCCTGCGAGGCCGCGAGCACTCCAAGTGCACCGTAGAGCGTGTCGGTGACGACCTGCGACGTCTCCACGTTGCCGGCGACCACCGCGGCGGGGTAGTGCGGGGCCAGCATCGAGCCTTCCGGGATCACGATCGTCAGCGGCTTCAGGCAGCCCGCGTTCATCGGGATGTCGTCATCGACCAGCGTGCGGAACACGTAGAGCACCGCCGCCTTGCACACGGCCGACGGTGCGTTGAAGTTCGTCGCGAGCTGCGCGCTCGTACCGGTGAAGTCGATCGTCGCGCTGCGCGCGGCCTGGTCGACGCGGATCGCCACCTTCACCACGGCGCCGTTGTCGAGCGGATAGGCGAACGCGCCGTCCTTCAGCACCGACAGCACGCGGCGCACCGACTCCTCCGCGTTGTCCTGCACGTGACGCATGTACGCGCGGACGACGTCGAGCCCGAATTCGCGCGCCATCTTCGCCAGCTCGGAAGCCCCCTTGGCGCAGGCGGCGACCTGCGCCCGCAGGTCGGCGAGGTTCTGCTCGACGTTGCGCACCGGGTAGCGACCGCCGCCGAGGATCGCGCGCATCTCGGCCTCGAGGAAACGGCCTTCCGCGACGAGCTGCACGTTGTCGAGCAGCACGCCCTCCTCCTCGACCGTCCGCGAGTCCGGCGGCATCGAGCCCGGCGTGATACCGCCGATGTCGGCGTGATGGCCACGCGCGGCGACGTAGAACTCGGGCGCGTCGCCGTCGAGGAACACCGGCGCGACCACCGTGACGTCGGGCAGGTGCGTGCCGCCGTTGTACGGCGCGTTGAGCACGAACGCGTCGCCGCGATGCATCGTGCCGCCCCGGCGCGCGATGATCGTCGCGACGCTCTCGCCCATCGAGCCGAGGTGCACCGGCATGTGCGGCGCATTGGCGATCAGGTTGCCGGCCGTGTCGAAGACGGCGCACGAGAAGTCGAGCCGCTCCTTGATGTTGACCGAGTACGACGTGTTGGCGAGCGTCACGCCCATCTGCTCGGCGATCGCCATGAACAGGTTGTTGAACACCTCGAGCAGCACGGGGTCGGCGGCCGTGCCGATCGCATGCGCTCGCGCGAGCGGCACGACGCGCGTCAGCACGATGTCGTCGCGCGGCGTGACCTCGGCCTGCCAGCCCGGCTCGACGACCGTCGTCGCGTTGGGCTCGCTGACGATCGCAGGACCCGCGAGCACGTCGCTGGGCCGCAGCTCGTCGCGCACATACACCGGCGCGGAATGCGAGGCCCCCGCCGTCCACACGGCGACGGTCTTGGCCGCCCGCGGCGCGCCGTCCCGTGGCGGCAACGGCGTGGCCGCGGCATCGGCCGTCGCGTCGTGCCCCACCGCTTCCACGGCCAGCGCCTCGACGACCAGCGCGCGGCCAGGCATCAGGAAGCCGTACTGCTGCCGGTAGCGCGCCTCGAAGTCGGCAGTCAGCGCCGCGACGTCCCGCCGCCACGCGATGTCCAGCGTCGTGTCGGTGCCTTCGTACTTGAGGTGCAGCGAGCGATGCAGCGACATCGCGTCGGTGGCGACCTGCTGCGCGGCAAGGTCGGCGCGCGCGGCCTTCTCCAACTCCGCCAGCGCGTCGTCCGCGAGCGCGAGGGCCGCATCGTCCAGCCGCGCCTCCAGCGCGCGCTGGCGCAGCGTGCGCACCGCGGCGAGGCCCATGCCGAACGCAGACAGCACGCCCGCGAGCGGATGGATCAGCACCCGCGTCATGCCCAGCGCGTCGGCCACCGCGCACGCATGCTGGCCGCCGGCCCCGCCGAAGCAGCACAGCGTGTAGCCGGTAACGTCGTAGCCGCGCTGCACCGAGATGTGCTTGATCGCGTTGGCCATGTTCTCGACGGCAATGCGCAGGAAGCCTTCTGCGATCTCCTCCGGCGTCCGCGTGCCGCCCGTGGCCGCGTTGACTTCTTCCGCCAGCGCGGCGAACGCGACGCGGACCGCGTCCGCGTCGAGGGGCTCGTTGCCGTCGGGACCGAACACGTGCGGGAACAGCGCGGGATCGATCTTGCCGACCATCACGTTGCAGTCGGTCACCGTCAGCGGGCCGCCGCGGCGATAGGCGCGCGGTCCCGGGTTGGCCCCGGCCGACTGCGGCCCGACACGAAAGCGCGTGCCGTCGAAGCCGACGATCGAGCCGCCGCCCGCCGCCACCGTGTGGATCTTCATCATCGGCGCGCGCAGGCGCACACCGGCGACTTCCGTGTCGAACGCGCGCTCGTACTGGCCGGCCCAGTGCGTGACGTCCGTCGACGTGCCGCCCATGTCGAAGCCGATCATTTTCGTAAACCCTGCGCGCCGCGTGATCTCCACCGCGCCAACGATGCCGCCTGCGGGCCCCGACAGGATCGCGTCCTTGCCCTGGAAGCGGTGCGCGTCGGTGAGGCCGCCGCTGCTCTGCATGAACTGCAGCCGCGGACCGGGTCCCAGGTCGCGCTCCACCTGCTCGACGTAGCGGCGGAGGATAGGCGACAGGTAGGCGTCGACGACCGTCGTGTCGCCGCGCGCGACGAGCTTCATCAGCGGCGATGCGACATGCGACACGGAGACTTGCGTGAAGCCCGCGTCGCGCGCGAGCGCGGCCAGCGCCTGCTCGTGCGCCGGGTAGCGATACCCATGCATCAGGACGATCGCCACGGCCGCAAAGCCGTCGGCACGCGCCGCAGTCAGCGCCGCGGCCGCGCCCGCGGCATCGAGCGGGAGGATCACGTCGCCGTGCGCGCCAATCCGCTCGTCGACCTCGATGACGCGCTCGTAGAGGAGCGTCGGCAGCTCGATGCGGCGCACGAACAGCTTGGGCCGGTTCTGGTACGCGATGCGCAGCGCGTCGCCGAAGCCACGCGTGATCAGCAGCAGCGTGCGCTCGCCCTTGCGCTCCAGCAGCGCGTTGGTCGCCACCGTCGTGCCCATCTTGACAGCCGCGATCGCGTCGGCGGGGATGCGGCCGCCGGGCGCGACGCCCAGCAGCTCGCGGATGCCCTGCACGGCGGCGTCCGCGTAGCGCTCGGGGTTCTCGGACAGCAGCTTGTGCGTGACCAGGCGGCCGTCCGGCCTGCGCGCGACGATGTCGGTGAACGTGCCGCCGCGGTCGATCCAGAATTGCCAGCGTGTGGACACTGCGGGAACGGGGGAAGGTTGCGATCGCCCGATGATACCGGCCCGTCGCGCCTCGGGAACGCCGTGCACGGCCGCACCGGGATGGACGCGACGACGCACCGGCGCGGTTCAGGTTCCGGGCGGCCGCGTTTGTGGTTAAACTCGTCCGCTGCCGTCGTCCTTCCCATGGAGACATTCCAATGAAGTCCACATTGTCCGCCGCGCTGGTCGCGGGACTCGCGTTCGGCATCGCGCTGTCGCCCGCGTCCGCCCAAACCAAGTGGGACCTGCCCACCGCCTATCCGGCCAACAACTTCCACACCGAGAACGTGATGCAGTTCGCGGCGGACGTCGACAAGGCGACGGCAGGCAAGCTCAAGATCCAGGTCCACCCGAACGCCTCGCTGTTCAAGGCGCCCGAGATCAAGCGCGCCGTCCAGGGCGGCCAGGCGCAGGCCGGCGAGATCCTGCTCGTCAACTTCGAGAACGAGAACCCGCTGTACGGCTTCGACGGCATCCCGTTCCTCGCGACGTCCTATGCGGACGCGTGGAAGCTGTACAAGGCGCAGAAGAAGCCGCTCGAGGACCTGCTCGCCAAGCAGGGCATGATGCTGCTGTACACGGTGGCGTGGCCGCCGCAGGGCATCTACGCCAATAAGCAGCTCAACTCGGTCGAGGACATGAAGGGCCTCAAGTGGCGCGCATACAGCCCGGCCACGTCCAAGATCGCCGAGCTCGTCGGCGCGCAGCCGGTGACCGTGCAGGCGGCGGAAGTCTCGCAGGCGCTCGCCACGGGCGTCATCGACTCGTACATGTCGTCCGGTGCGACCGGCTACGACTCCAAGACGTACGAGACGATCAAGAAGTTCTACGATACGCAGGCCTGGCTCCCGAAGAACGCGATCATCGTCAACCGCAAGGCGTTCGACGCGCTCGACAAGCAGACGCAGGCCGCGGTGCTGAAGGCGGCGGCGGAAGCGGAGACGCGCGGCTGGAAGCTCTCGCAGGAGAAGAACAGCTGGTACTACGCGCAGCTGAAGGACAAGGGCATGACGATCGTCACGCCATCGCCCGAGCTGATGGCAGGGTTGCGCCGCGTCGGCAACGTGATGCTGGCCGAATGGCAGCGCAAGGCCGGGCCGGAAGGCAAGGAAGTGATCGCCGCGTATCGCGCCCAGCAATAGCCTGATGCGAGCCGCGCTCGACCGGCTCTATGTCGCCGCCGCCGCCCTGGCGGCGGTGTTCATGGTGGGCACGCTCGCGTTCGTGTGCCTCGGCATCGGGGGCCGGCTATTCGACTGGTACGTGCCCGGCACCGATGCCTACGCCGGCTATTGCATGGCGGCGACGGGCTTCCTCGCGCTCGCGCACACGCTGAAACGCGGCGAGCACATCCGCGTCACGCTGGTCCTCGAGCGGCTCACGGGCCGCCCGCGGCGCGGGCTCGAGATCGCCGCCCTCGCCGTCGCGTCGCTGCTCGCCTGCGCGTTCGCGTACTACTGCGTGCGGCTCGTCTACCAGTCGTGGGATTTCCACGACGTGTCCACCGGCAACGACGCGACGCCGCTGTGGATCCCACAGATCGCGATGGCCGTCGGCGCCGTGGTGTTCGCGATCGCGTTCGTCGACGAGTTCGTCGCGGAGCTGCGCGGCGCCCGTGCGCCCGTGCTGCCGGCGGAGGCGCTGCACAGTGAGTGACGGCGGCATCACGCTGCTGCTGGTGATCGCGCTGTTCGCGATCCTGGCGGGCGGCGTGTGGATCGGGCTCGCGCTGTCCGGCGTCGCGTGGATCGGCATGGAGCTCTTCAGCTCGCGGCCGGCCGGCGACGCGATGGCGGTGACGATCTGGGGCACCGCGTCGTCGTGGACGCTCACCGCGTTGCCGCTGTTCGTGTGGATGGGCGAGATCCTGTTCCGCACGCGGCTGTCCGAGGACATGTTCAAGGGCCTCGCCCCGTGGCTCGAGCGGGTGCCGGGGCGGCTGCTGCACACGAACATCATCGGCTGCACGATCTTCGCCGCCGTCTCGGGCAGCTCGGCCGCGACGTGCGCGACGATCGGCAAGATGACGCTGCCGGAGTTGAAGCGCCGCGGCTACCCGGAAGGCATCACGATCGGCACGCTCGCCGGCGCAGGCACGCTGGGCCTGCTGATCCCGCCGTCGATCATCATGATCGTGTACGGCGTGATGGCCAACGTCTCGATCGCGCACCTGTTCATCGCCGGCATCGTGCCCGGCATCCTGCTCGCCGCGTTGTTCTCCGGCTACATCGTCGCGTGGGCGCTCGCCAATCCCGACAAGGTCCCGCGCGTCACCGAGCGCACGACGCTCGCGCAGAAACTCGCCGCGTCGCGCCACCTGATCCCGGTCGTGCTGCTGATCGCGCTGGTGCTGGGCTCCATCTACAGCGGCCTTGCCACGGCAACGGAGGCCGCGGCGTTCGGCGTGCTGGGCTCCCTCGCGATCTCCGCGGCCCAGCGCTCGCTGACGTGGGCCTCGTTCCGCGACAGCGTGATGGGCGCGACGCGGCTCTACTGCATGATCGCGCTGATCCTCGCCGGTGCCGCATTCCTGACGCTCGCGATGGGCTACATCGGCCTGCCGCGCCACCTGGCCGAGTGGATCGCCGCGCAGGGCTTCACGCCGTTCACGCTCGTCATGGCGCTGACGGTCTTCTACATCGTGCTCGGCTGCTTCCTCGACGGCATTTCGATGGTGGTCCTGACGATGGGCGTGATCCAGCCGTCGATCGAGGCCGCGCACATCGACCTCATCTGGTTCGGGATCTTCATCGTGATCGTCGTCGAGATGGCGCAGATCACGCCGCCCGTCGGCTTCAACCTGTTCGTGCTGCAGGGGATGACGAAGAAGGAGATCACGTTCATCGCGAAGCATGCGGTGCCGATGTTCCTGCTGATGTTCGCCGCGGTGCTGCTGATCTGGTGGGTGCCTGACCTGATCACGGCGCTGCCGACACGGATGAAGATCGGTGGCTGAGCGCACGCTTCACGCAGCTGGCCGCAGCGTTGCGCTGCCGCGTGCGTTGCACCCCGGCGTCGACTACGCGGCGGTGGTCGACACGCCGTTCGGCCCCGTCGGCATCGCGACGAATGCGACCGCCGTCACGCGCGTGCGCTATCTGGACGCTGATGTGGACGCACGTGCGCCGCGCGACGCCATCGCCGCGCTCGCGGCGCGCGAGATCGCCCGCTACCTCGACGATCCCGGCTACGCGTTCACCGTCGCGCTCGCGCCGCAGGGCAGCGCGTTCCAGCGGCGCGTGTGGGACGCGATCGCGGCGATTCCCGCCGGTGCATCGCGTACCTACGGCGAGCTCGCGCAGAAGCTGCAGTCCGCGCCGCGCGCCGTCGGCCAGGCGTGCGGCGCCAACCCGATCGCGCTGCTGATCCCCTGCCATCGCGTCATTGGCAGCCGCGGCGCGCTCGGCGGCTTCATGCACTCGGCCGGCGCCGGGCCGCTCGCGGTGAAGCGGTGGCTGCTCGCGCACGAGGGCTCCCGCTTCGGCCTCGCGTGAGGCGTGGGGCCGTGAGGCGTCGCTCGTGAGGTGCGGGCCGTGAACGCGGTTGCCGCTCCGCATCACGCGCTGATCGACGCGTTCTGCGACCAGGTGTGGCTGCAGGACGGATTGGCTGCCGCCACGCTCGCCGCCTATCGGCGCGACCTCACCGCCTGGGCGGAGTGGCTCGCGGCGCACGGCGGATCATTGCCCGACGCACGCTCGAGCGACGTCGACGACTGGCTGGCGACACAGTTCCGCGCCAAGGCCAAGGCGACGTCGATCGCCCGCCGGCTGTCCGCGCTGAAGCGCTTCTACCGGATGCAGCGCGAGCGGGGTGCGCGCAGCGACGACCCGACTGCGCGGGCCCGTGCGCCGAAGCGGCCGCGGATGCTGCCGAAAGGCCTGTCGGAAGCGCAGGTCGAGGCGCTGCTCGCCGCGCCCGACGTGGACACGCCGCTGGGGGTGCGCGACCGCACGATGCTCGAGACGCTGTACGCGACGGGCCTGCGCGTATCCGAGCTCGTCGGGCTTCGACGCGCGCACACGGACCTCGCCGTCGGGGTCGTGCGGGTGATGGGCAAGGGCAGCAAGGAGCGGCTCGTGCCGCTCGGCGAGGAAGCGGTCGCGTGGCTCACGCGCTACCTGCGCGATGTGCAGCCGGGGCTGCTCGACGGCGCCCGCTCCGACTACGTGTTCGTCACGCGCCGCCGCGGGCCGCTGACGCGGCAGGCGTTCTGGACGCTGGTCAAGCGCTACGGCGTCGTCGCCGGCATTCCCGTCGAACGGCTGTCACCGCACGTGCTGCGCCATGCGTTCGCGACCCACCTGCTGAACCACGGCGCCGACCTGCGCGTCGTGCAGCTGCTGCTCGGCCATGCGGACATCGGCACGACGACGATCTACACGCACGTCGCCCGCGAGCGCCTGAAGCAGCTGCACGCTCAGCATCACCCCCGCGGCTAGGGTCCGACCCTATTTATCAGCGGGCTCAGTCGATCTTGATGTTCGCCGCCTTGATCACACCCGCCCAGCGCCGGGACTCGCCGTCGATGAACGTCCTGAACGCAGCGGGGGGCAGGTACGCGGGCTCGGTCCCCTGCGCGGACAGCTTGGCCGCGAGCTCCGGCGTGGCGAGCGCCTCCTTGACGGCCGTCGCGACACGGTCGATCACCGCCTGCGGCGTGCCGGCCGGCGCGAGCACGCCCTGCCAGCCGTAGATCACGAAGTCGTCGAGCCCGGCCTCCTTGGCCGTCGGCACGTCAGGCATGGCGGCGGAACGCGTCTCGCCGGTCATGAACAGCGCGCGCGCCGTCCCTGCCTTGACGAACGGCTGCACGACATTGCCACCGTCGATCATCAGCTGGACGCGCCCCGCGACCAGGTCCGCGATGGCCGGCGCGCTACCCTTGTACGGCACGTGCTGCATCGGCGTCCTGGATTGCAGCGCGAGCAGCGCCGGGGCCAGGTGGTTGATGTTGCCATTGCCGCCGGACGCGAAATTGAACTCGCCAGGCTTGGCGCGTGCCAACGCGAGCAGCTCCGGTACGGACTTCACGGGCAGCGACGCCGGCACCACGGCGACGAGCGGCGTCACGACAACCCGCGCAATCGGTGCGAAGTCCTTGCCGGTATCGAAGGTGAGCCCTGAATACAGCGCGGGGTTGGCCGACAGCATGCCGAGGTTGCCCATCAGCAGCGTATAGCCGTCGGGCTTCGCGTGAGCGACGATGTCCATCGCCACGTTGCCCGCCGCGCCCGCCTTGTTCTCGACGACGACGGGCTGCCCGAGCAATGCGCCCAGCCGCTCGCCAAGTTGCCGCGCAACGATGTCGACCCCGCCGCCGGGTGCGAAGCCGACGACGAGCGTGATCGGCCGGGCCGGATAGCCCTGGGCTTGCGCAGCGAGCGGCGTCGCCAGCGCGGCGAAGGTCGTCGCGACGGCGAGCAACAGTTGGGACATGCGGGTCATGCGTGGCTCCTCGGGTGGAATGTTGTCGGTGATGCACGAAGGGGCGAGCGGTGCGATGCCACCCTGCCCAGCTCTGGCCGATGCAGGCGCGAGCCCTCGCTCATGCCGGGATCTCCTCGATCCGCCGCAGCGACACGGCCACGTCGGATAACCGGGAGTCACGCTCGAGGCTGTGCAGGATGTGGGCGCGCAGCGCGGTAACGGCCGCAGCCCGGTCGTTGCGCCGCAGCCGCGCCAGGATCGTCCGGTGCTCGGCCGCGACGCGCGACTGGTGCAGGATGCCGCGCTTCAGGAAGATGCGCGAGAACTGCGGGGCCGCGTTGAGCCGCGCGTGGATCTCCGCGAGCAGCGGATTGCGCGCGAGCTCGATCAATTTGGCGTGGAACTGCCAGTTGAGCTCGGAAAAGCGGCGAATGCCGGCGGCGTCGGTGCCGAACGTGGCGTTCGCGATCGCGTCGTTGAGCGCAGCGGCTTCGTCGAGGACGCGCGTGTCGAGCGGGCCCAGCACATACTTGAGCGCATTGCACTCGACCACGACGCGCGCGACGGCCCAGTCCACATAGTCGGCCGCATTCGGCAGCGGAGGTGTCCGATAGCCGATGTTGCCCTCGAACAGCAGCAGGCCTTCCGCGGCGAGACGCGCGAGCGCCTCGCGCACCGGCGTGGCGCTCACGTCCAGTCTGCGTGCAAGGTCCGCGATGTTGACGCTGGTCCCGGGCGGAATATCGCCGTTGGCCACCTCGCGGTGGACCGCGGCATAGACCTGGTCGACCAGGCTCACGGCGCGCACGGGTCGCATCGTGCCCGCCCTCACGCCGCCGCGCGCAGCCCGTCGAGGCCGTAGCGGACAAAGACTTCCGGCGGCGCGTCGTTGGCTTCGAGCAGCGCGACAATCGCGCGCCGGATGCGGACCTCGACCGCCGCGTCGTCGAGCGGCGCCTGTTGCGCCGGATCCGCGGTCACGTCGAACAGCGCGGTATGCGCGTCCAGCAGTGGATAGCGGCGCGTCATGTTGGCGGGCGCATCCTTGGCGATCGGCAGCCGCCACAGCGGAAAGCCGCGCGTGAACGGCAGCGCGTCGACCTTGCGGGCGCCGTCGAACTCGCGCGCCTCGAAGTACGTGCGCATGTGCATCGGCATCAACGTGTATTGGACGAGGTCCTGCTCGAACGGCTCGCGCGGATACAGGAAGTACGTGTAGCGCCCATCCGTGTAGTTGATCGCCGCGCCGAACTGCCCGTAGATGCAGCCGCTGCGTGACGTGCGCATCACATCGCCGCGCGCCAGCGGCGCGAGGCTCTCGCCCGTCACCTCGGGAGGCCGCGCCACGCCGAACACGTCGAGGAACGTCGGCATCAGGTCGATCGTCTGCGTCAGCGCGTCGATGCGCTGGCCGGCGGGCCCCGTGCCCCGCGGCGGCACGACGAGCAGCGGGATCTGCGCCACCTCGTTGTAGAAAGGCGGCCTGTTCTTGCCGAGGAATTCCTTCTCGCCCAGCAGGAGACCGTGGTCCGTGGACAGCACGAGCCACGTGTCACGCCACAGGTCGAGCCGGTCGAACGTGTCGATCAGCGTGCCCAGGTAGTGGTCGCATGCTTCGACGAGCGCGGTGTAACGGGCGCGCAGCTGCGCGAGCAGCGCCGGGTCGACGTCGCCCAGGCGGCCATAGCTCGGCCAGTCGAAGATCTTGCCGCCGAGCGCGGCGGGTTTGTCGGCGAGGAAGCGCTCGGGCGCGAAGAACGGCTCGTGCGGGTCGAAGCACTCGAGGTGCAGGAACCAGTCGTCGCGAGCGTGATGGTCGTCGACGAAACGGTTGGCGGCGGCGAAGCACTGCTCCATCGGGAACGTGCCACTGGCCTCGAGGAATTCGCGGTTGGCGAAGTACGGCAGCTTGGAGTTGATGTCGGGCGAGAAGTCGTGCTGCAGCGGATGGAAGCGCTGCGCGTGCGGCCCGGCGTCGAAGCCGAGCGTCGGCTGCCACTTGTCCTTTTCCTGGCCGCGGATGAATTCCCAGGATGAGTAGCGCCCGTGAAAGCCGGCGCCACCGTCCTCGAAGTAATGGTAATGATCGGTGATGAGGTGCGTGTACGTTCCGGCGCTGCGCAGGATGTCCGCGAGCGAATGATCGAAGGGCTCGAGCGGGCCCCAGCCACGATGCAGGAAATTGAGGCGCCCGGTCTGGATGTCGCGGCGCGCCGGCAGGCACGGCAGGCTGCCGACATAGTGGGTGTCGAACGTCGTCCCGCGTGCGGCCAGTCGCGCGAAGTTGGGCGTGTGGGCCGGGCCGCCGTAGCACGAGAGCGCATGACGGTTCAGCGAGTCGAACAGGACCAGGACAGCCTTCATGCGGCGGCTTCAGGCGATTGAATCGCTATATCATATACGATTGCGCGGCGGCGTTTTGCTGCACCGCAGGGTCCGACCCTAATTACACAAATTACAATGCCGCATGGCCCACCACCGCCTCCCGGTCACGCCCGCGATCCGCGCGCTGCGCGCGGCCGGCGTCGCGTTCACCGACCATCCGTACACGTATGAAGAGCGCGGCGGCACGGCGGTGTCGGCGCGCGAGCTCGGCGTCGACGAGCACGCGTGCATCAAGACGCTCGTCATGGAAGACGACCGCCAGCGCCCGCTGATCGTGCTGATGCACGGCGATCGCGAGGTGTCGACGAAGAACCTGGCGCGCGCGATCGGCGTGAAGACCGTGACGCCCTGCACGCCGCAGGTCGCCGACCGGCACTCGGGCTACCAGGTGGGCGGCACGAGCCCGTTCGGCACGCGAAAAGCCATGCCCGTGTACGCGCAACGCTCGATCGTCGACCTGCCCTACCTGTACATCAACGGCGGCCACAAGGGCTATCTCGTGGGCATGCCGCCGTCAGAACTCGTCCGCGTGCTCGCGCCCACGCTCGTCGACGCCGCCACCGCCACAGCCACGCCATGAGCGCCGCCGTGCTGCAACCGTTGTCACTGCAGGACGCGCTGAAGCAAGGCGTCGCGGCCATCGGCCAGTTGCCCGACGACGTGTCGCAATGGCCGTTCCTGCTGCAGCTGTCGGAAGCATTCCCGATCACCGACCTGGTGTTCGGCGGCCTGATGCTGATCGCCGTCGTGCTGATCCACGCGGCAGGCATCGGCTTCATCAGCGGCTCGTTTGCCAAGCGCGAGAAGCAGCTCTCGGACCGGGCCCAACCGTGGCGCGCACACCTGCTCATGGTCATTGCCGTAGCGTCGCTGCTGATCCTGCACGTGGCGGAGAACGTGTTCTGGACCGTCGTGCTCGCCGAGACCGGCCTGATTCCGGATTGGCGCGCCGCGGGCTTCTTCGTCGGCAACACCTACACGACGATCGGCTACGGAACGTTCCTGTTGCCGCCCAAGTGGGAGATGCTGGCGCCGATCATCGCGATCTCCGGGCTGTTCACGTTCGGCTGGTCGGGCAGCGTGCTCGTCGACTACGTGCGGCGCACGCGGCGCCTGAGCGAGGGCACGGCAACGCCGGTCAACACGCCCAAAGCCTGACGCTTTGCGTCGGCGTCAGCGTTGTCGCTCGATCGCGATCCCGATTTCCTTGACGCCGGGCAGCGCCGCCAGCTTGGCGACGCGCACCTTCACCCACGGTGCGCCGAACTCGTCGAGCACGATGTCGGCGAGCCCTTGCGCAAAGCGCTCGAGCAGCGGGTACGAATGACCCGCCGCATATGCCCTGATCCGGCGGACGATCGCCGCGTAGTCGAGCGCGTCCGCAAAGTCCCCGGTCACGAAGGGCTTGTCGGAAGGCATGCCGATGTCGAGGTCGAGGCGGATCGTCTGCGGCAGCTTCGCTTCCCAGCGATAGACGCCGATCGTGGTTTCGACGCGCAGGTCATGGATGAAGATCGTGTTCATGCGATGCCTGTCTCCTTGCGCGGCCGCGGCAGGCCCGCGTCCGGCGGCGCGGCTCCCGTACAATCGGCGCACGATTCTAACCAAGGCCCGCGATGATCGCCGCTCTCGTCGTCCTAGCCGCCTACCTGATCGGGTCGCTGTCGTTCGCGGTGATCGTGTCGCGCGGCTTTGGCCTGCCCGATCCGCATGACTACGGCTCGGGCAACCCGGGCGCCACCAACGTGCTGCGCAGCGGCAACAAGCAGGCGGCGCTGCTGACGCTCGTCGGCGATCTCGTCAAGGGTTACGTCGCCGTCGCGCTCGCGCTGTGGGCCACCGCGCAGTGGGCACTGCCCGCGTGGACGGTACCTGCTTCCGCCATCGCGGTCTTCGTCGGCCATCTCTATCCGGTGTTCTTCCACTTTCGCGGCGGCAAGGGTGTGTCGACGGCGGCGGGCATCGTGTTCGCGCTGCAATGGCCGCTCGGGCTCGTGCTGCTGATCGTGTGGCTGACGCTGGCGCTCGGCTTCAAGATCAGCTCGCTCGCGGCGCTGACCGCGGCGGTGCTGATGCCGCTCGGCATGTACTACCGCACCGGCGCGTCGATGGCGACGTACGCGTGCGTCGTCATTGCATTGCTGATCTTCTGGCGGCACCGCAAGAACATCGCGGCGCTCGTGCGCGGCGAGGAACGCGTGATCGGCAAGAAGTCGTGACGCTCCCGACGCGGCGTACGTCGGGCGCCGCCACTCACGCGGCCGGCGGCGCCAGCGACGCCAGCTCCCACCGCGGCCGGATGCCAAACGCCGAGGCATCGCCGGGCCGCGCTTCCGCCATCCGCAACGCGCCCGCGAGCGCGATCATCGCGCCGTTGTCGGTGCAGAACGCGACGTCGGGATAGAACACGCGGGCGCCGCGGCGCGCGGTCGCCTTTGACAGCTCCTCGCGCAGTCGCCGGTTGGCGCCGACGCCGCCCGCGACCACCAGCTGGTCGCGGCCGGTCGCGTCGAGGGCTGCGAGCGCCTTGGCCACCAGCACGTCGGTGATCGCGGCTTCGAACTCGCGCGCGATGTCGGCGCGCGCGGCGGCGTCCAGCCGGCCTTCCGCCTCGTGCCGGCGCACCAGCGTCAGCACGGCCGTCTTGAGGCCCGAGAAACTCATCGCCAGGTCGCCGGAATCGAGCATCGGGCGCGGCAGGCTCACGCGGCCGTCGCGGCCGTCGCGCGCGAGCGCGGACAGCGCCGGGCCGCCGGGATAGCCGAGGCCCAGCAGCTGCGCCGTCTTGTCGAACGCCTCGCCGGCAGCGTCGTCCAGCGTGTCACCGAGCAGCCGGTACGCGCCGACGCCAGTGACGTCGAACAGCTGCGTGTGCCCGCCCGACACGAGCAGCGCGACGAACGGGAAGGTCGGCGCCGGCGTCGCAAGCAGCGGCGACAGCAGGTGGCCCTCGAGGTGGTGGATCCCGATGACCGGCCGCCCGAGCGCCATGCCCAGCCCGTGCGCGACGCTGGCGCCGACCAGCAGCGCGCCTGCGAGGCCGGGGCCCTCGGTGTAGGCGATCGCGTCCAGCTCGCCCAGCGCCACCCCGGCGCGAGCCGTGACCTCCTCGATCAACGGGACCAGCCGGCGGACGTGGTCGCGCGACGCGAGCTCCGGCACCACGCCGCCGTAGCGGGCGTGCAGGTCCACCTGCGAATGGAGCGCGTGCGCCCCCAGCCCGCGGTCCGTGTCGTAGACCGCGACGCCGGTTTCATCGCAGGAGGTTTCGATGCCGAGTACGCGCATGCCCGTATTTTAGGGTCCGACCCTATTTTCGGTGGGTGGCCATGTCCGGAAAATAGGGTCGGACCCTGTTGCATGGCCCGCCGGCCCGTGCTATAGTCAGCGGCTACCCAAAAGCTCACCAAGCTTCAAGGAAAACAGCCACATGCCATCCGTCCGCGTCCGCGAAAACGAGCCCTTCGAGGCCGCGCTTCGCCGTTTCAAGCGCACGATCGAAAAGACCGGCCTCCTGACCGAGCTCCGCGCACGCGAGTTCTACGAGAAGCCGACGGCCGAGCGCAAGCGCAAGAAGGCGGCAGCGGTCAAGCGCCACTACAAGCGCATCCGCAGCCAGCAGTTGCCGCCCAAGCTGTACTGATCGCCCCGCCGCGCGCCAACCTTGGCCGCGGCGCAGAAAGCACCCCGCGAAAGGGCGAAGCGATTCGCCCTTTTTGCATTTCCGGCGCCCCCGCGGCCTCCGGATCCACCAAGCGAGACCCGAGCCATGCTGAAGGACCAGATCAACGACGACATGAAGACCGCGATGCGCGCCAAGGACAGCGCGCGCCTGTCGACGATCCGCCTGCTGCTCGCCGCGATGAAGCAGCGCGAGGTGGACGAGCGCATCACGCTCACGGACGCCGACGTGCTGGCCATCGTCGACAAGATGATCAAGCAACGCAAGGACTCGATCACGCAGTTCGAGGCCGGCAAGCGCGCCGACCTGGCCGCCGCCGAGCGCGCCGAGATCGACGTGCTGCAGCACTACCTGCCCGCGCAGATGAGCGAGGCGGAGATCGACGCGGCCGTGGCCGACGCGATCGCGGCCTCCGGCGCCTCCGGGCCGGCCGGCATCGGCAAGGCCATGGCCATCCTCAAGCCCAAGCTCGCCGGCCGCGCCGACATGGCCGCCGTATCCGCCAAGGTCAAGGCCAAGCTGACGGCTTGACGGGGCATCGCCACCCAACGCGCGGGCCAGCCGTCGCCGGCCGCCCCGCCCCGGTCGACACCGCGCGCAGGCCGTCCCATAATGGCCTCGCTTCCTGCCGTGTGATGCGTCCGCACGACCGGCCGTCCGCGACCGGCCGTGCGCGATGCTTGCCCCGCCCGCCGAACCACCCGCCGCCGCGCCGCCCCACCGCGCCGTGATCCCGAACGACTTCATCCAGACGCTGCTCAACCGCGTCGACATCGTCGAAGTCGTCGACCGCTACGTCCCGCTCAAGAAGGCCGGCGCCAACTACTCGGCGTGCTGCCCGTTCCACAGCGAGAAGACGCCGTCGTTCACGGTGAGCCCGTCCAAGCAGTTCTATCACTGCTTCGGCTGCGGCGCGCACGGCACGGCCATCGGCTTCCTGATGGAGTACGGCGGCAAGACGTTTCCCGACGCGGTCGAGGAACTCGCGCGCGACGCAGGGCTCGACGTGCCGCACGAGGAACGCCCCGGCGAGCGCGAGCGCCGCGAGCAGGCCGCGGATCTCACCGAGCTCCTCGCGATGGCCGCGCGTTTCTACAAGGCCGCGCTGAAGGAAAGCCCGCGCGCGATCGAATACCTGAAGGGTCGCGGCCTCACCGGCGAAGTCGCCGCGCGCTTCGGCCTGGGCTATGCGCCCGACGCGTGGCAGCCGCTGATCGCCGCGTTCGACAACTACGCGAATCCCGAGCTGGAGGCCGCGGGCCTGGTCATCACCGGCGAAGGCGACAAGCGCTACGACCGCTTTCGCGACCGCGTGATGTTCCCGATCCACGACACGCGCGGCCGGGTCATCGGCTTCGGCGGCCGCGTGATCGGCGCCGGCGAGCCCAAGTACCTCAACTCGCCGGAAACGCCGGTGTTCTCGAAGGGGCGCGAGCTGTATGGCCTCTTCCAGGCGCGCGCGGCGATCCGCGACGCGGGCAAGGTCGTCGTCGTCGAGGGCTACATGGACGTCGTCGCGCTGGCGCAGCATGGCGTCGGCTATGCCGTGGCGACGCTCGGCACGGCGACCACGCCCGTGCACGTGCAGAAGCTGTTCCGCCAGGCCGACACGATCGTTTTCTGCTTCGACGGTGACGCCGCGGGCACGAAGGCCGCATGGCGCGCACTGGAGAACACGCTGCCCGCGCTCGCGGACGGCAAGAACGTGCGCTTCCTGTTCCTGCCCGACGGCGACGATCCCGACGACTACGTGCGCAAGCACGGTCGCGCCGCGTTCGAGCGCGCGGTCGCCGAAGCGGTCCCGCTGTCGACCTACCTGCTCGACGAATTGAAGCGGCGCCATCCGCCGGACAGCGCCGAAGGCAAGGCCGCGCTGGCGCACGCTGCACGCGACCTGATCGGTGCGATCCGTGCACCGGTGCTGGGCGCATTGCTGCGCCGCGAGCTCGCGACGATCACGGGGCTGGGCGAGGCCGAGGTCCAGTCGCTGATCCCGCAGGCGCCGCCACCGCTCCAGGCGGAGGACGACGCCAACGACGACGCCCCCGCATGGCAGCCCGCCGCGCAGCGGCGCCCGCCGCGCGCGTTCCGGCCCGAGCGCACGGCGCCGTCGCTGGCCACGCGCCTGCTGCAGGCACTGCTGGTGAATCCGTCGCTGGCGCGCGACGAGCCACTGCCGCCGGACCTGGACGACGGCACGCCCGCCTCCGCGGCGCTGGTAGCCGCGGCGGCGCTCGTCCGCGACAGCGGCGTCGCACCGACGACGCCCGGCGTGGTCCAACAAATGCTTGGCTCCGTGCATGAAGCCGCGACAGTCGCCGCGCTCGCTGCGGCCGAAGACCAGGAACTTACGGCCGACGAAGTCGCCCAAGCGTGGCGCGACGGCATCGCCACCTGGCTCGGCCAGCGCGCGGCCCGTGAGACGGGGCGGATGCTGGAGACACCATTCAGCGAGATGAGCGCCGACGAAAAGGACGCCCTCCGTGCCCGGCTGACCGCGCGCCGCCCGGGCTGAAAACCCCATCGAATGCTATACTTTATGGTTTTCCGCGCGCCCCCATCTAAGAGGTCGCCGGACGGTTAGATGCCCTGCGCGGCACCGGCTACAACCCACCAGAACACCCCGGAATGACCATGGCCAAGACCACCTCCCGCAAGCCCGCCGCCAAGCACCGCAAATCCGCCAGCCGCGCTGCCGCCCCCAAGGCGAAGAAGCCGGCGGCCAAGTCGCGCGTCGCCGCGAAGGGCAAGCCCGTGGGAGCCAGGAAGGCCAAGCCGGCGCACAAGCCTGCCGCCAAGCCGGCCAGGAAGACGCCCGCCGGCAAGAGCGCGCCGGTGGCCAAGAAGCCTGTCGCCAAGACGCTTGCCAAGACGGGCAAGATCGTCGCCAAGCCGGCCACCGCCAAGGCGGCCGCGGCCGCCAAGGCACATGCGAAGGCGGCGGTCCCGGCCGCCAAGACGCAGGTCCCGGCCAAGCCGGCCGCCGGCAAGCCCCAGCTGAAGCTCGTCGGTGGCAAGGCCGTCGAAGCCGTCGCCCCGGTGAAGGGGGGCAAGGCCGCCGCGCCGGCGCCTGCACCCGCGCCGGTGGCTAAGGGGGGCGCCGTCGCCAAGGGCGCCGCCGCGGCAACACCCGCCAAGCCGGCCACGGCCGGTGAAATTGCCGCGCGCATCGCCGGCAAGCGCGCCGAGGATGCCGCCAGCAAGAAGGGCGGCAGGGGCAAGAACGCCGACGCCGCGCCGCGGGAGCTGACGGCTGCCGACATCGAGGCGCGCAAGCGGCGGCTCAAGTCGCTGATCGTGCTCGGCAAGGAGCGCGGCTTCCTCACGTACGCGGAAATCAACGATCACCTGCCGGACGACCTGGTCGACGCCGACCAGATCGAAGGCGTGATCTCGATGATCGGCGACATGGGCATCCAGGTCTATGACGAGGCCCCGGACGCCGACACGCTGCTGATGGCGGACACCACGCCGCAGGCGCCTACCGAGGACGTCGAGGAAGAAGCGGAAGCTGCCGCGTCCACGCTGGACAGCGAATTCGGCCGCACGACCGACCCCGTCCGCATGTACATGCGTGAGATGGGCTCGGTGGAACTCCTGACGCGCGAAGGCGAAATCGAGATCGCCAAGCGCATCGAGGAAGGCCTGAAGCACATGATCATGGCGATCTCGGCCTGCCCGATGACGGTGGGCGAGATCCTCGCGCTCGCCGACAAGATCGAGAAGGACGAGCTCAAGATCGACGACGTCGTCGACGGCCTGCTGGACTTCAACGAGGACATCAGCACGCCGGTCGCGGCCGCCGCCGACGATGCCGACGACGACGACGAGGATGAGGAAGACGAGGACGACAGCGAAGCCGACGCCGGCGCCATCGCCGCCGAGAACCTCGAGCGCCTGAAGGTCGCCGCGATGGAACGCTTCGCGTCCATCCGCAAGCACTACGCCAAGATGCCGGCCGTGCTGCAGAAGGAAGGCCACAAGTCGCCCAAGTACCTCGACCTGCACAAGAAGATCTCCGCCGAGCTGACGCAGATCCGCTTCTCCGCGCGCATGGTCGAGAAGCTGTGCGACAACGTGCGCACGGAAGTCGACAACATCCGCCAGCACGAGCGCAAGATCCAGGACCTCGTCGTGAACAAGGGCGGCATGCCGCGCCCCGACTTCATCAAGAAGTTCCCGGAATCGGAAACCAGCCTGCGCTGGATCGACCGCGAGGTGTCGGCCGCGCATCCGTACAGCGAGCAGCTCGCCAAGTACCGGCAGGCCATCGTCGAGCAACAGCAGAAGCTGCTCGACCTGCAGACGCGCGTGATGATCCCCTTGAAGGACCTGAAGGAGATCAACAAGCAGATGTCGACCGGCGAAGCCAAGGCCCGCAAGGCCAAGCGCGAGATGACCGAGGCCAACCTGCGCCTCGTGATCTCGATCGCCAAGAAGTACACGAACCGCGGCCTGCAGTTCCTGGACCTGATCCAGGAAGGCAACATCGGCCTGATGAAGGCCGTCGACAAGTTCGAATACCGTCGCGGCTACAAATTCTCGACGTATGCGACGTGGTGGATCCGCCAGGCCATCACGCGCTCGATCGCCGACCAGGCGCGCACCATCCGTATCCCGGTGCACATGATCGAGACGATCAACAAGATGAACCGCATCTCGCGGCAGATCCTGCAGGAGACGGGGCAAGAGCCGGATCCCGCGACGCTCGCCGACAAGATGGAGATGCCCGAGGACAAGATCCGCAAGATCCTCAAGATCAGCAAGGAGCCGATCTCGATGGAGACGCCGATCGGCGACGACGACGACTCGCACCTCGGCGACTTCATCGAGGACCAGTCGACGGTGGCGCCTTCGGACGCCGCGGTCAACGCCTCGCTGCGCGACGTGTGCAAGGACATCCTCGATACGCTGACGCCGCGCGAAGCCAAGGTGCTGCGCATGCGCTTCGGCATCGAGATGAACACCGACCACACGCTCGAGGAAGTCGGCAAGCAGTTCGACGTCACGCGCGAACGCATCCGCCAGATCGAAGCCAAGGCGCTGCGCAAGCTGCGCCACCCGTCGCGGTCCGAGAAGCTGCGCAGCTTCCTGGAAGGCGAAGGCTGACGATGACGACGGCCGTCGCCGGACGGCCAGGTGGGAAATCGGGGGCCGCAACCCAGTGGGTTGCGGCCTTTTTATTTGGGTCGTCGCGGGGCGGTGGCTTATCAGGCTTTGCGCGGCCGGTTGGCGCTTCTCTTTGCAGTGCAAACAAAGGGTTGTGCTTTGACCAGACGACTTAGCAGGCGTACGCTAAATATTTAGCAGTACAAACTGCCACCTACTTAACGTTAGGTGTCATATGC
>JAFEDG010000160.1 GCA_018241745.1 Pseudomonadota bacterium | reverse complement strand
GCGACGATGCGCTCGACGTTCGGCGACGACGTGCTGGCCAACGACGAGCGCGCGCTGCGCGCCGCGCTGTGGGCGCTCGAGGTGTTCCAGCAGGATCCGCGCGAGTTCTACCCGTACTCCAGCAAGTACGATGCGGTGCTGCGCGGCAAGGCGACGCTGACGCCCGAGGAGGCGCGCGGGCTCGCGCTGTTCGTCGCGGCGGACAAGGGCAACTGCGCGAGCTGCCATCCGGCGGCGCCCAAGCGCGGCGCACTGCCGGCGTTCACGGATTACGGCCTCGTCGCCCTCGCCGTGCCGCGTAACCGCGCCCTGGCGCAGAATCGCGACCCCGCGTGGTACGACCTCGGTCTGTGCGGCCCGTTGCGCACGGACCTTGCCAGACATCCTGAATACTGCGGGCTGTTCCGCACGCCGACGCTGCGCAACGTGGCGCTGCGCCGCGCATTCTTCCACAACGGCGCGCTGCACTCTCTGCGCGACGTCGTCGCGTTCTACGCGACCCGCGACACGGACCCGGCGCGCTGGTACGGCCGTGACGTCCACCGCCGGCCGCGGATGTACGACGATCTCCCCGCGCGTTATCGCGAGAACGTCAACCAGGGTCCTCCGTTCGGTGGCCAGGTTGGGCGTGCGCCGGCGCTGACGCCTGGCGAGATCCGCGCGATCGTCGCGTTCCTGGGCACGCTGACCGACGGGTGGACGCCGGGCGCGGCGGACGCGGCCGGCGCGACGCGTCCTGCGGCGTCAACCCGCTGATGCTGCACTGCGCGTTGCGCTCCTGTTAACTCTTTGGTTAACTGCACGTCGCTGCCGCGTGGAACGCGCGGCCGGCGAGCGAGGAAGGCCGCGTCGCGGCAACCGCCCGCCAGGGAACCAGGATGTCCACACGAAAGGCCCCCGATGCCGCGTGAGCGTGCCGCGCGCAAGGGAACCGCATCGACGATGCAACGCCGTGCCCCGCGGGCACGGGCCGCCGCGCCCGCGCGCGACGCGGAAGCGAGCCGCGCGCGCATCCTCGAGGCCGCCACCGCCGAGTTCGCAGCGCACGGGCTCGCGGGTGCGCGCGTCGACCGCATTGCCGTGGCGGCGCGAGCCAACAAGCGGATGCTTTATTATTACTTCGGCAACAAGGATGCGCTGTTCGCCGCGGTGATGGCGCAGGCGTACTCGGATATCCGCGCTGCCGAGCAGGCGCTCGAGCTCCACCGCCACGAGCCGGTGGAAGGCGTCCGGCGCCTCGTCGCATTCACGTGGAAATACTTCGTCACCCATCCTGAGTTCGTCACGCTGCTGAACAGCGAGAACCTGCACCGCGCGCGGCACGTGAAGGGCATCGCCAACATCGCGGCGATCCAGTCGCCGCTGATCGCGACGCTTGCCGACGTGCTGGCTCGCGGCGAACGCGAGCACCTGTTTCGCGCCGGCGTCGACCCGGTGCAACTCTACATCTCGATCGCCGGCATCTGCTACTTCTATTTTTCCAACCGCCATACGCTGTCGACGATCTTCGCGCGCGACCTGATGAGCCCACGGGCGCAGGCGGCGCGGATCGCGCACATGACGGACGTGATCCTCGGTTACCTGCTGCTGCCCCACGCGCCGCTGCACCGCTCGCCATGACGCCCGGATTCGCCGACGAAGCCGCGCTCGAGGCGCGGATGACCGAACCTTCCGCCGCACTCGTCGCGGACCTCGCGCGCGCGCCTGGCGACATCCTGGTGCTGGGTGTCGGCGGCAAGATGGGGCCGACGCTCGCACGGCTCGCCAAGCGCGCGGCGCCGGAGCGGCGCGTCATCGGTGTCGCGCGCTTCAGCGAGCCGGAGCTCGAGGCGAAGCTGGCCGCGCAGGGCATCGAATGCATCGCCGCCGACCTCGCGGACGAGGCCGCGCTGTCCGCGCTGCCCGATGCACCCAACGTCGTCTACATGGCGGGCCGCAAGTTCGGCGCGAGCGGCGACCTGCCACTCACGTGGGCGATGAACGCGCTGGTTCCAGGCGCGGTAGCGCGCCGTTACGCGCGGTCGCGGATCGTCGCGTTCTCCACCGCGTGCGTCTACCCATTCGTGCCGGTGGACGGCCCGGGAGCCGCCGAGGACGTCGCCGCCGAGCCGCCGTCCGGCGACTACGCGTGGTCGTGCGTCGCCCGCGAGCGCGCCTTCGAATACCACTCGGCGCGCCAGGACACGCCCGGCCGGCTCATCCGGCTGAGCTATGCGATCGACATGCGCTACGGCGTGCTGCACGACGTCGCGCAGCGCGTGCACGCCGGCGAACCGGTCGACGTGACGATGGGCCATTGCGACGTCATCTGGCAGGGCGACGCCAACACGATGACACTGCGCTCCCTGGCGCACTGCACGACGCCGACGTCGCCGCTGAACGTCAGCGGCGCGCAGCACGTGCGCGTGCGCGAGCTCGCGGCGATGTTCGGCGCGCGCTTCGGCCGCGAGCCCCGCTTCACCGGCCAGGAAGCGCCGACGGCCTGGCTCGTCGACACGCGTGCGATGCAGGCGCTGTTCGGCGCGCCGTCGGTCGGCCTCGACACGCTGGTCGACTGGCAGGCGGACTGGATCCTGCGCGGCCGGCGCTCGCTGGGCAAGCCGACGCATTTCGAGACGCGCGACGGGCGCTACTGACGATGGGACTCGCGCGCCACGACCTGCCGCCCGCCATCGCGACGCGCCTCGCGCACGGCACGGTGATCCCCGCGCATCCGCTGGCGCTCGACCACCAGCGCCAGCTCGACGAGCGTCGCCAGCGCGCGCTGTCGCGGTACTACCTCGACGCCGGCGCCGGCGGCCTCGCCGTCGGCGTGCACACGACGCAGTTCGCGATCCGCGAGCGCGGCCTCTACGCGCGCGTGCTGGAACTCGCCGCGCACGAGGCGGCGACGTGGGCGGACGAGCCGGTAATCCTCGTCGCCGGCGCCATCGGCGACACACGGCAGGCGTGCGCCGAAGCGGCAACTGCGCGCGCGATTGGCTATCACGCCGTGCTGCTGGGCCTCGCGCAATGGGCCGACGCTACCGACGACGAACTGATCGCGCACTGTTCGGCCGTGGCGCGCGAGATGCCGCTGGTCGGCTTCTACCTGCAGACGGCCGTCGGCGGCCGCGCGCTGTCGATGGACTTCTGGCGCCGCTTCGCGGCGATCGACAACGTCGTCGCGATCAAGATCGCGCCGTTCAACCGCTACCGGACGCTGGACGTCGTCCGCGGCGTCGTTGCCGCGCGCGCCGAGCATCGTGTCGCGCTGTACACCGGCAATGACGACCACATCGTGCTGGACCTGCTCGCGCGTTACCGCGTGCGCCGCGACGGCGACCCGCATGGCGAGGAAGTCGAGGCCGCCATCGTCGGCGGCCTGCTGGGCCACTGGAGCGTCGGCACGCGTGCGGCGTGCCGGCTGTTCGAGCGCATCGTCGCAGCGCGCGCCGAACCCGACCTCGACGCGGAGTGGCTGACGCTGGACGCGCAGGTCACCGACTGCAATGCGGCGTTCTTCGATGTCGCCCACGATTTCGCCGGCTGCATCGCCGGCTGCCATGAAGTGCTGCACAGGCAGGGCCTGCTCGAAGGCATCGAGTGCCTGGACCCCGCGGAGGGCTTGAGCCCGGGCCAGGCCGCGGAGATCACGCGGGTGCTCGCCGCCTACCCGGCGCTCCACGACGACGCGTTCATCGCGGCGCACCGCGCGCGATGGCTCGGCCCATGAGCACGGCGGACGCGTCGAGGAACCGGGCCGCGGTGGCGGTCGCGCCGGTTGACAGCCGGCGCCCGGCACCAGACAATGTAACCATACGGTTAATAACGTCACGGCGCCGGCCTTGGGGCCACGCGCGAAGGCACGACCACACCCAGTACGCCGGACCGGACACGGCCCGGATTCCAACCCGGAGGAGCCCATGAAGCATTCACGCATTCGCATTGCCGCCGTCGCCGCCGCGCTGCTGGCGGGCACGCTTGCCTCGCTGTCCGCGCACGCTGCCGACTGGAAGCCGACGCGCCCGATCAACCTGATCGTCCCGTGGGCCGCCGGCGGCTCCACGGACCAGGTGACGCGCGCCACCGCCGCGGAACTCGAGCCCGTGCTGGGCCAGAAGATCGTCGTCGTCAACCAGCCGGGCGCATCGGGCTCGCTGGGCACCAAGTCGGCGCTCGAGGCGCCGAAGGACGGCTACACGTGGACGGCCGGTGCGGCGCAGGACCTCGGCGCCTACGAGACGCTGGGCCTCCTGAAGACGCGCATCACCGACTGGAACCTGTTCCTCAACGTGGCCAACGTGTCGGTGATCAGCGTCAACGCCGATGCGCCCTACAAGACGGTGCAGGAGCTCCTCGCCGCAATGAAGGCCAAGCCGGGCGCGATCTCCGTGGCCACCGCCGGCGTCACGTCGGCTGGCCACAACGCGATGGAAGCGGTCGCGCGCGCCACCGGCGTCACGTACAAGCACGTGACGTACGACGGCGGCAACCCGGCCGTCGTCGCCACGGTCGCCGGTGAAACGGTCGTCACGACGCAGCTCGCCGTCGAGCAGGCCGACATGATCCGCGGCAAGCGGCTGCGCCCGCTCGCCGTCGTCGGCAACAAGCCGCTGCAGCTCGAAGGCTACGGCACCATCCCGCCGCTGTCCGATGCGGTGCCCGGCTTCTCGGCGCCGATCAACTACTTCGGCATCTTCATTCCGAAGGGTGTCCCGCCCGAGGTGATCGCAACGCTCGAGAAGGCGTGGCAGACCACGATCAGCAAGAGCGAAGCGCTGAAGAAGTACGCGCAGAGCCGCGGCGCGCTGTTTGCGCCGCTCTACGGCGCCGAAGCGCAGAAGGCCGTGTTCCCCGCCGTGCAGGCCAACGCGTGGCTGATGTACGAAAGCAAGAAGGCGACGATCTCGCCCGACACGGTCGGCATTCCCAAGCCCTGACCGTCGCCCGTTGCCTGCAGCCCGCTCCGCCGCCGCGGGGCGGGCACGATCATCGATGAGCACGCCGCCTCCCATTTCCGACATCGGCCAGCCACCGCCGCCGCACGGCCACGATGCGCCGCAGTCGCCGCGTGCCGATTTCATCGCGGCGGTGCTGTGGATCGTGTTCGGTGCCGCCGTGGCCGTCGCGTCGTGGCGGATGGACCGCCTCGAGAACCAGGACATCAATCCGTACACGGTGCCGGGCCTGCTGCCCGGGCTGCTGGGCGTCGCCGTCGTGTTCTTCGGCGTGCTGATGCTGGTGCGCGCATGGCGCGCCGGCGGGCTCGCGAACGAAGGACCTGCGGGCGGCGCGCGCGGCATGAGCGCAGGCGAGCTGAAGCGCTTTGGCCTGATCGTGGGCCTGTGCCTGCTGTTCGGCGTCGTGCTGATCGGCCACGGCCTGCCGTTCTGGGCAGCCGCGGCGATCTACGTTACGGCGACGATCGCGACGCTGCAATATCCGCAGCGCAAGGCCGACGGCCAGCGGTTGCGCGGCCTCGCGCTCGCGCTGGTGATCGGCCTTTGCGCCGGCATCCTCATCACGCTCGTGTTCCAGGAGATCTTCCTGGTGCGCCTGCCCTGACCCGCCGCGCGCATCCATGCTGAACGGTCTCGAATACCTGGGGCAGGCCTACCTGTCCTTCCTCAACCCGACGTCGCTGCTGTACGGGCTGGGCGGCGCGCTGATGGGCATCCTCGTCGGCTGCATGCCGGGCCTGTCGGCCACGCTGTGCATCGCGCTCCTGACGACGCTGACGATCAAGCTGCCGACCAACGACGCGATCCTGATCCTGATCTGCTCGTACGTCGGCACGCTGTACGGCGGGTCGCGCTCCGCGATCCTGCTCAACATCCCGGGCACGGCCGCCAACGCGGCCTCGTGCGCGGACGGCCACGCGCTCGCGTTGCGCGGCGAAGCAGGCCGCGCGATCGGCATCGCCACGTCGGGCGCGTTCTGCGGCACGCTGTTCGGCGTGCTGTGCCTCGCGGCGTTCACGCCGACGCTTGCCGAAGTCGCGCTGTCGTTCGGCGCATTCGAATTCTTCTGGCTCGCGCTGTTCGGCGTCACGATGAGCGGCAGCCTCGTCGGCAACGATCCGCTGAAGGGCTGGCTGATGGGCTGCCTGGGCCTCTTCGTCGCGCAGATCGGCCAGGAGGGCCTCTATGCGTATGACCGCTTCACGTTCGGCATCCACGAGCTGTCCGGCGGCATCGCGCTGATCCCCGCGCTGGTGGGCGCGTTCGGCTTCGCCGAAGTGCTGACCGTGCTCGCGGACCCCGTCGAGCGCAAGCTCGTCGAGCTCAAGGATTCCGTGCTGCCGCGCTTTCGCGAAGTGGCGCAGTACTGGCGCACCGTGCTGCGTTCCGGCGCCATCGGCGTGCTGACCGGCCTGTTGCCCGGTGTCGGCGAGGATTCCGGCGCATGGATGTCCTACGCGGCGGCCAAGGCGACGACGAAGGAACGCGAGAAGTTCGGCAAGGGCTCGATCGACGGGCTGATGGCCGCCGAGACCGGCGACATGTCGTCGATCCCGGGCCACATCATTCCCGCACTCGCACTCGGGATTCCCGGCTCCGCGCCATCGGCCGTGCTGCTCGCGGCGATGATCCTGCACGGCGTGCAGCCGGGACCGATGCTGATGGTCGAGCATCCGCAGTTCGTCTACCACGTCGTCGCGATGACGACGCTCGCGACGATCTCGATCCTGATCTTCGGCCTGTTCCTGGTGCGCCCGCTGCTGCTCGTGCTGCGCATCCGGCGCACCGTGCTGATGCCGATCATCTTCCTGCTCGCCACCGTCGGCGCGTACGCGACGCAATCGCGGCTGTTTGACGTCTACTGCATGCTGGCCATCGGCATCGGGGCGTTCTTCCTGCGCCGCAAGGGCTACCCGATGGCGCCGTTCGTGCTGGGCCTCGTGCTGGGCGGGCTGCTCGACAAGAGCCTGCGCCGCGGTCTCGTGCTGTCGGACGGCAGCATCCTGCCGTTCTTCACGCGGCCGATCTGCGCGGTGCTCGCCACCGTGACGATCTTCACGATGCTGCTGTACATCCCGGCGTTCAACCGGCTGGTCAAGGCCGTCGTCGGAAACGTCGGCCGGGCCGTGCGCTCGGTCGTGCCGTCGCGCGGCTGACAGGTACGTCGTGCGCCTTGCGCTGTGCAACGAGGTGCTGGGCACGCTGCCGCTCGCGCGCCAGTGCGAGACGGCGGCCGCGCTCGGTTACGACGGCCTCGAGATCGCGCCGTTCACGCTGGCCGACGATCCGCCGGCGCTCACCGCCGGCCGCGCCGCGGAGATCCGCCGCACGGTCGAGGCCGCCGGCATCGTCGTCACCGGCCTGCACTGGCTTCTGGTGAAGCCCGCGGGCCTGTCGTTGACCTCGCCCGACGCCGCGCTGCGCACGCGGACGCTGGCCGTGATGACGCGGCTCTGCGGACTGTGCGCGGAGCTGGGCGGACGCGTCCTCGTCCACGGCTCGCCAGCCCAGCGCGCGATCGCCGACGGCGAGACGCACGCGGTCGCGTGGGCACGCCTGCGCGACGCGTTGGCGGCGATCGCGGACATTGCGCACCGCGAAGGCGTCACCTATTGCATCGAGCCGCTGTCGCGCAAGGAGACGGCGCTGATCAACACGGTCGCGGAAGCGGCGGAGCTCGTCCGCGACGTCGGCAAGCCGGGCCTGCGCACGATGATCGACTGCAGCGCCGCCGGCCAGGCCGAGGTGCAGCCGGTCGCCGAGCTGATCGACGCGTGGCTGCCGACCGGGCTCGTGGCGCACGTGCAGATCAACGATCCCAACCGGCGCGCGCCGGGACAGGGCGCGATGGACTTCGTGCCGATCGCCCGCGCGCTGAAGCGCAACGGGTATGGCGGCACCGTCGCCGTCGAGCCGTTCGACTACGTGCCGGATGGGCCCGGTGCCGCCGCGTTCGCGGCAGGCTACTGGCGCGGCGTCCTCGCGGCCGCGTGACGCGATGAGCGCCCCGACCTTTCGCATCGTCGCCGTCGACCTGTTCGAGCGCGGCGTCGTGCTGCGGATGCCGTTCCGCTTCGGCGTGGTCACGCTGACGGCGTGCCCGCAAGCCTTCGCGCGCGCCAGGATCGCCATCGACGGCCGCGAGTTCGAAGGCGCGAGCGCCGAGCTGCTCGCGCCCAAGTGGTTCGACAAGAACCTCGCGCTGTCCAACGACGACAATTTCGACCAGCTGCGGCAGTCGGCGCGGCTGGCGCGCGACGCGTACGTCGACGGCACCGTGCGCACCGCGTTCGGCCACGCCGCCGCGCATTACGCGGAGCACGAGCGCGCGTGCGCGGCGCACGGGCTCAACCCGCTGATCGCGGGGTTCGGTGCCAGCCTCGTCGACCGCGCGGTCCTCGACGCGCTGTGTCGCGCGCACGGCGTGTCGTTCTACGCCGCGATGCGCGCCAACCTGCCCGGCCTCGATGCCACGCTGACACCCGACCTCGCCGGCTTCGACATCGCGGCACACCTCGCGGCGCTCGCGCCGCGCAATTCGATCGCAGTCCGGCACACGGTGGGACTCGTCGACGCCATTACCGCGGACGACGTCGTCGAGCGCGTCGACGACGGCCTGCCGGAGACCCTCGAGGAAGTCATCGCGTTCTACGGCAACCGCTGGTTCAAGCTCAAGGTCAGCGGCAATCCGGACGCGGACGCCGCGCGGATGACGCGCATCGCCGCCGTGCTCGACCGCCTGCCGGACTACCAGGTCACGTTCGACGGCAACGAGCAATACCAGGACGCAGCGTCCGCCGCCGCGTTCTGGCGCCAGCTCGCGTCGTCGCCGGCGACCCGGCGGCTTGCTGCAGCGACGCACTACATCGAGCAGCCGCTGCCGCGCGCGATCACGCTCGCGACCGACGTCCGCGCATTGGCGGCCGAGCGGCCGCTGCTGATCGACGAGGCCGACGGCACGCTCGACGCGTTCCCGCGCGCGCTGCAGTACGGCTACACCGGCGTGTCGAGCAAGCAGTGCAAGGGCCTGTACAAGTCGCTGCTGAACCATGCGCGGTGTGCCGCGCGCGGCACCGGTTACTTCATGTCCGCCGAGGACCTGACGACGCAAGCCGGGCTTGCCGTCCAGCAGGACACCGCGCTCGTCAACCTGATCGGCCTGACGCACGTCGAGCGCAACGGGCACCACTACGTGCACGGGTTTGCCGGCCAGGGCGCCGCGCCCGCCGAACGCCACGCATTCTCGGCGGCGCAGCCGGGCCTCTACACCGGTGCCGGCGACGACATCCGCCTCGACGTGCGCAATGGCGCGCTGGATCTCGCGTCGCTCGCGGCACCGGGCTTCGCAACGTCCGCGTATCCCGACTTCGCGGCGCTGTCGCCAATGCGCCAACCCGACACTCCCGCGGTCGCTGCGCGCTGACCGCACCACTTCACGGAAGCAAACCTCATGGAAACGATCCGCCTCGGCATCATCATGAATGGCGTCACCGGACGCATGGGCACCAACCAGCACCTCGTGCGCTCGATCTGCGCGATCCGCGCGCAAGGCGGCGTCGCGCTGGCCGATGGCCGCCGCGTGATGCCCGACCCGATCCTCGTCGGCCGCAATGCGGACAAGCTGGCGGCACTCGCAACGGCGCACGGCGTCACGCGCACGTCGACGAACCTGGACGCCGCGCTCGCCAACCCCGACGACATCCTGTACTTCGATGCGGCTTCCACCGGCCTGCGGCCCGAGCTGATCATGAAGGCGATCAAGGCAGGCAAGCACGTGTACACGGAGAAGCCGACGGCGCCGACGCTCGAGCAGGCGCTCGCGATCGCGCAGGCCGCGAAGGCGGCCGGCATCAAGCACGGCGTCGTCCAGGACAAGCTGTGGCTGCCGGGCCTCCTGAAGCTCAAGATGCTGCGCGACTCCGGCTTCTTCGGCCGCATCCTGTCGGTGCGCGGCGAGTTCGGCTACTGGGTGTTCGAAGGCGACTGGGGCCAGCCCGCGCAGCGCCCGTCGTGGAATTACCGCAAGGAAGACGACGGCGGCATCATCGTCGACATGCTGTGCCACTGGCGCTACGTGCTCGACAACCTGTTCGGCGAAGTGAAATCGGTGGCGTGCCTCGGCGCGACGCACATCCCGACGCGCGTCGACGAAAGCGGCAAGACGTACAAGGCTACCGCCGACGACGCGGCCTACGCCACGTTCGAGCTCGACGGCGGCGCGGGCCAGATGCCGATCATCGCGCAAATCAACAGCTCGTGGACCACGCGCGTGCGCCGCGACGACCTCGTGACGTTCCACGTCGACGGCACGCTGGGTTCCGCCGTCGCCGGCCTCACCGACTGCTGGATCCAGCCCCGCGCCGCCACGCCCAAGCCCGTGTGGAACCCCGACGTGCCGCAGACGATCGACTTCTTCGCCACGTGGCAGCAGATGCCCAGCAACATGGTCTACGACAACGCGTTCAAGGTCGAATGGGAGCTCTTCATCCGGCACCTGTTCGACGACACGAGCACGTCGTTCGCCTGGGACCTGTTCGCCGGCGCCAAGGGCGTGCAACTCGCGGAGCTGGGCCTCAAGAGCTGGGCGGAGCGGCGCACGCTCGACGTGCCGCCTCTCGCCGGCGCGAAGCCCGCGAGGTCGTGATGCCTACGCTTCGCTTGCCGATCGCGGATGGCACGCTCGCGGCGTACACGCCGCGCGCGCATGCGCCGTGGCCTTCGTCGTCGTCATCCGCCGCCGCGGCGAAGCCCGCGTTCAACCGCGTCGCGTTCGCCGCGGCGCACGTCGTCGCCGACCCGCTCGCCGACAACGATCCCTGGCTCGACACCGCCGTCGACTGGGACCGCACGCTCGCCTATCGCCATTACCTGTGGTCGCTGGGCTTCGGCGTCGCCGAGGCGATGGACACCGCGCAGCGCGGCATGGGCCTCGCCTGGCCAACCGCGCTCGAGCTGATCCAGCGCAGCGCCGCCGCCGCGCGCACGGTGCCCGGCGCCGTCATGTTCGCCGGTGCCGGCACCGACCACCTTGAACCCGGCACCGCGAAGACGATTGCCGACGTCAAGGCCGCCTACGACCTGCAATGTGCCGCCGTCGAGAAGGCCGGTGGCCGCATCATCCTGATGGCGAGCCGCGCGCTGTGCGCCGTCGCGCGCACGCCCGACGACTACGCCGACGTCTACGGCCACGTGCTGCGCCAGGTGAAGGAGCCGGTCGTGCTGCACTGGCTCGGGCCCATGTTCGACCCGGCGCTCGACGGCTACTGGGGCCACGCGGACCTCGACGCTGCGATGACGACCTGCGTCGACATCATCCGCGCCAACGCGGCCAAGGTCGACGGCATCAAGATCTCGCTGCTCGACGATGCGCGCGAGATCGCGATGCGCCGCGCGCTGCCCGCCGGCGTCAGGATGTACACGGGCGACGACTTCAACTTCGCCGCACTGATCGGAGGGGATGCGTCCGGGTATTCGCACGCGCTGCTGGGCATCTTCGACGCCATCGCGCCTGCGGCATCGGCCGCGCTCACCGCATTAGCCGCCGGCGATCGCGCGACGTTCGACACGCTGCTCGCGCCGACGGTGCCGCTGTCGCGCCACATCTTCAAGGCGCCCACGCGCTTCTACAAGACGGGCGTCGTGTTCCTCGCGTGGCTCAACGGCCACCAGGACCACTTCACGATGGTCGGCGGCCAGCAGAGCGCTCGCTCGCTGGTGCACTTCGCAGAGATCTTCCGCCTGGCCGATGCGGCCAACCTGCTGCGCGACCCGGAGCTCGCCGCGAAGCGGATGCGCGCACTGTGCGCAGTCCATGGCGTGGAGGCGTGACGCGATGCCCGACATCGGCCAGCTGACGATCAATACCGCCACGCTGCGCAAGCAATGGGGCCTCAAGGACATCATCGCCGGCGTCGCGCAAATGGGCATCCGCGGCATCGCCCCGTGGCGTGACCAGGTCGCTGCCGCGGGACTGAAGGAAGTGGCGGCGCAGATCCGGGACACCGGGCTCGCCGTCAGCGGCTATTGCCGTGGTGGCATGTTCCCGGCGATCGACCGCACGGGCCGACTCGCCGCGCGGGACGACAATCGTCGAGCCGTCGACGAGGCGCTGACGATCGGCGCCGAATGCCTCGTGCTGGTCGTCGGCGGCCTGCCCAAGGACGGCGCGCAACGGATCGTCTCGAAGGACATCGCCGGCGCGCGCGAAATGGTGCGCGACGGCATCGGCGAACTGCTCGAGTACGCGCGCCCCGCCGGCATGAAGCTCGCCATCGAGCCGCTGCACCCGATGTACGCGGCCGACCGCGCGTGCGTGAACACGATGGCGCACGCCAACGACCTGTGCGACGAGCTGTGCCCCAGCGGCCGCGACGGGCTCGGCATCGCCGTCGACATCTACCACGTGTGGTGGGACCCGCAGTTGAAGGCGCAGATCGAGCGCGCCGGTGCCAAGGATCGCCTGTACGCGTACCACATCTGCGACTGGCTCGTGCCGACGAAGGACCTGCTCAACGATCGGGGGATGATGGGCGATGGCGTCGTTGACCTCCCGCTCGTGCGCTCGTGGATGGAGGCCAGCGGCTATCGCGGCCTGCACGAAGTCGAGATCTTCTCCGAGCGCTGGTGGGCCGAAGATCCACGGACCGTGCTTGCAACCTGCATCGAACGGCATGCGCGGGTGACGTAGCGACGGTGCCTCCGCGTGGCCGGGGAAGGCGGCTGTCCGGCTATATTTCGTAGTGCAGGCGCTCCGCCGGACAGCCGACTTCCCCGGCGCTACGCCTTCACCTCAGCCACGTTTCCCTTGCCTTCGTTCCGGGTGCGCGCCGCTTCCCGCGCCCCTTTGACCTGCTGTTTGGCACGCCCGCAAGACCTCGGGTAGCTCCGCCGTGCCGGGTCGGAGCGCAAAAGCCTGCAGGACGTAACCGCTGATTCCCCGCGCCCCGGCTCGCCGTCGCGGTAAAATCAGTGGTTACCGTCAGGAGGAACCCCATGGCACTCGTTTCCATGCGCCAGCTGCTGGACCACGCCGCGGAGAACGGCTATGGCCTGCCCGCGTTCAACGTCAACAACCTGGAGCAGGTGCAGGCGATCATGAGCGCCGCGGCCGAGACCGACAGCCCGGTGATCATGCAGGCGTCGGCCGGCGCGCGTAAATACGCGGGCGAGGTCTTCCTGCGCCACCTGATCGAGGCGGCCGTCGAAAGCTACCCGCACATCCCGGTGGTGATGCACCAGGACCACGGACAGTCGCCGGCCGTGTGCGAGTCGGCGATGAAGCTCGGCTTCTCGTCCGTGATGATGGACGGCTCGCTGATGGCCGACGGCAAGACGATCGCCGATTACGACTACAACCTGGACGTGACGCGGAAGGTCGTCGACATGGCGCACGCGCTCGGCGTCACCGTCGAAGGCGAGCTGGGCTGCCTCGGTTCGCTGGAGACGATGAAAGGCGACAAGGAGGACGGCCACGGCACCGACGCGACGATGACGCGCGAGATGCTGCTGACGGACCCCGACCAGGCCGCCGACTTCGTCAAGCGCACGCAGCTGGATGCACTGGCCATCGCCATCGGTACGTCGCACGGGGCCTACAAGTTCTCGCGCAAGCCCACCGGCGACATCCTCGCGATCGACCGCATCAAGGCGATCCACGCGCGGATCCCCAACACGCACCTCGTCATGCACGGGAGTTCGTCGGTGCCACAGAACCTGCTGGCCGACATCCGCGAGTACGGCGGCGACATGAAGGAGACGTACGGCGTGCCGGTGGAGGAGATCCAGGAAGGGATCAAGCACGGGGTGCGCAAGATCAACATCGACACGGACATCCGGCTCGCGATGACGGCGGCCATCCGCAAGTTCCTGGCCGAGAACCCGTCCAAGTTCGACCCGCGCGAATACCTGAAGCCGGCGATGCTCGCCGCCAAGGCGATCTGCAAGGAGCGCTACGAGCAGTTCGGCTGCGCCGGGATGGCCAGCAAGATCAAGGCGGAACCGCTTGCCAAGATGGCCAGCCGCTACAAGCACGGCGAGCTGTCGCAGATCGTCAACTGACCCGCAGAACGCCGCCGCTGCACAAGAAAAAAGGGCGCGCCGCGAGGCGCGCCCTTTTCATTCCAATGCCGCGGTGATCAGCGGGCCGGCGCGGTCCGCGGCGTGTCGAACTCCGCGTGCAGGTTCACGTCCTTCGTCTCGCGGACGAACAGCGTGCCGACGACGAAGGTCATCAGCGCCACGACGATCGGATACCAGAGGCCGTGGTAGATGTTGCCGTTGGCCGCGACCATCGCGAAGGCCACCGGCGGCAGGAAGCCGCCGAACCAGCCATTGCCGATGTGATACGGCAGCGACATCGACGAGTAGCGGATCCGCGTCGGGAACATCTCGACGAGCATCGCCGCGATCGGGCCGTAGACCATCGTCACGAACAGGACGAGCAGCCACAGCACGATGATCGCCATCACGTAGTTGATCTGCGACTTGTCGGCGGACGTCGGATAGCCGTGCTTCTTGATTTCCGCGGCGAGCGCTGCGTTGAACGCGGCGTTCTTCTTGTTGAAGTCGTCGGTCGCGAGGCCGGTGCCTTCGAAGCCCTCGATGACCGTGTCGCCGATCTTCACCTTCGCGACCGATCCCGCTGGCGCCGCCTCGTTGACGTAGCTGACCGAGCCACGCGCGAGGAAGGCCTTGGCGATATCGCAGGACGTCGTGAACTTCGACGTGCCGACCGGGTTGAACTGGAACGAGCAGCGGTCAGGGTCGGCAACCACCGTCACCGGCGCGCTGGCCTGCGCGGCCTCGAGCGCGGGATTGACGAAGTGCGTCAGCGCCTTGAACAGCGGGAAATACGTCAGCGCCGCGATCAGGCAGCCGGCCATGATGATCGGCTTGCGGCCGATCGTGTCCGACCACTTGCCGAAGAAGATGAAGAACGGCGTGCCCAGCAGCAACGCTGCCGCGATCATCAGGTTGGCCGTCGTGCCGTCGAGCTTCAGCGTCTGCGTCAGGAAGAACAGCGCATAGAACTGGCCCGTGTACCAGACGACGGCCTGGCCCGCGGTCAGGCCGAGCAACGCGAGGATGACGATCTTCAGGTTGGACCATTGGCCGAACGCTTCGGTCAGCGGCGCCTTGGAGCCCTTCCCTTCCGCCTTCATGCGCTGGAAGATCGGCGACTCGTTCAACTGCAGCCGGATGTAGACCGAGAAGATCAGCAGGATCAGCGACAGCAGGAACGGGATGCGCCAGCCCCATGCATCGAAGTCCGCGCCGAACACCGTGCGGCACACAAGGATCACGATCAGCGACAGGAACAGGCCCAGCGTCGCCGTCGTCTGGATCCACGACGTGTACGCACCGCGCTTGCCTTCCGGCGCGTGCTCGGCGACGAACGTAGCCGCGCCGCCGTACTCACCGCCGAGCGCAAGGCCTTGCAACAGCCGCAGGCCGATGAGGATCACCGGCGCTGCGATGCCGATCGAGCCGTACCCCGGGAGCAGGCCGACGATGAACGTCGACAGGCCCATGATCAGGATGGTCACCAGGAACGTGTACTTGCGGCCGACGAGGTCGCCCAGGCGGCCGAACAGCAGCGCGCCGAACGGGCGCACCGCGAAGCCGGCGGCAAACGCGAGCAGCGCGAAGATGAAGCCCGCTGTCGGGTTGACGCCGGAAAAGAACTGCTTGGCGATGATGGCCGCCAGCGAGCCGTACAGATAGAAGTCGTACCACTCGAACACCGTGCCGAGTGACGATGCGACGATGACGCGACGTTCCTCGCGCGTGATGCCCGTGTCACGGGACGCCTGTGCGGCTGTAGCCATACGGATCTCCTCCACTGGTTCGATAGGATCGCGCTTGCCTGCAGGTCTTGTCGCCCGCAAGGCTCGGGGGGTCGGCGCGCCGTGCGCAAGAATGCGTGAGCCCGCTCCCGCCGTCAACCACCGTCCGGCCGGCGCGCAAGCTGCGGTGCAGCAGAGTCAGTGCGAGGGTGCGATGACCGCACACGCGGCCAGCGGCAGCGTGAGCGCGGCGAGCACGTCGCCGCTTGCCACGTCCTGCACGAACGCGACCAGCGTCGCGTCGCGGCCCGCGGGTTCGGGCAGTGCGAATTGTCGCGTGAACGACGAAGCGCCGGCGAGACCGGCGTCGACGAACGCACGTACCACGTGGTCGTGATGCAGGCGCACGCCTCGGTTTTCGCCGCCGCGCACGTCGACGTCGTGGCCGCCGTCGGTCAGCGCGACGAACAGGTGGGGCGCCGCGCCCGCACCCGCGCGCGGCGCGGCGTCGACGGTCACCGCGTACGCGTCGCCGTCCCGGACCACGCGGGCTGAGAGATCCGCCCGCGGCGGGGTCGCGGCTTCCGCACTGAACCGCGTGTCGAACGACTTGCGCGACCAGTCGCGCTCGTCACGTCCGTCCACCAGCACTTGCGGGGTATAAACGAAGCTCGCACGGTTGGCGGCGGCGGCCGCGTGTTGCCGCTCCGCATAGGCGGGCGCGGCAAACCGGTCGCGCCACGCGGCGCTGTCCCAGTAGTCGACGTGGAACGCGAGCACCGCGGCGCCGGTGCCGCCAGCCGGAAAGCGGGCACCGAGCCAGCGCTCCGCAGGCGGGCAGCTGTCGCAGCCCTCCGACGTGTACAGCTCCACGAGCGGCGTGCGCGTGGGGCCACTGGCCGCCGCGCAACTGGCGGCGGCGTGTGCGGCAGTGGCGGCCAGCGCCAGGATGATGATGACGAGCGTGCGCATGACGATCGTGCCTCCTTGTGCACGAGTCGCGCGCCGGGCGCCGGACCTTACGCCCAGGCGCCCGCCGGCATTACGGATCGACCCAGACCAGCACCTGCGCCGTCGCCGTGCCGCCGTGGCCGTCGCTGATCGTATACGTGAACTGGTCGCGGCCGAAGTACCCGTTGGGGGGTGTATAGACCAGCGTGTTGTGGTCGGACAGCGCGACCGTCCCGAACAATGGCCGCGCGAACGACGCGATCGTCAGCGCGTCGCCGTCCGGGTCGCTGTCGTTGGCCAGCACGTCGATGTCCTTCGGCGTGTTGAAGTACACGTACGCACTGTCGGCAACCGCCACTGGCGGATGGTTCAACGCCTGCACCGTCACCGTCACGACGGCCGATGCGGTGAGACCCTTGCCATCGTCGATCGTGTACGTGAACGTGTCGGTGCCGACATAGCCGGCCGCCGGCGAGTAGCTGATGCGCCCGGCGCCGATCGTCGCCGTACCGTGCGCCGGCGCGCTCGTCGCGACGATCGCCAGTGGATTGCCGTCGGGATCGTGGTCGTTGGCGAGCACGTCGAACGCGGTCGTGGAATTGCGCAGCACGGTGTACGCATCGGCGACGGCCACCGGCGGATGATTCGTGTAGACGCGCGGTCCCTCGCTCGTCGCGGTTGTCACCTCGCGCGTGCGGTACACGTCCACCTGGCGCTTGTGGTCCGCGGGATTGTGCAGCGCGCGCCGCAACCACGTGGGCTCGGTCGCGATCTCCTCCTCGCGCCATTCGACGACTGGCTTGGCCGGCGCGGCGGCCACGGCCACCGGCGCGGGCGGGGGCGCCGGTGGCACGGCGACGTCGACGGTCTTCGTCTCGAACGTCACGAACTCGATGTCGACACGCCGGTTCTTCGGCCGTCCTTCCACCGTGTTCGGGTAGCGCGGATTGGCCTCGCCCATGCCTTCGGCAAGGATGCGGTCCGCGGGCACGCCGGCCGCCACCAGGTAGGCCTTGACCGCGTCCGCGCGCCGCTGCGACAGCTTGAGGTTGTACTCGGCGGTGCCGATGTCGCACGTGTGCCCGCTGATGCGGATGTTGCCTTCGAAGCCTTGCGCCTTGATGCGTGCAATGGCCTTGTCGAGCGCGGCGTCGGCCTCGGGCCGCACCGTCGCGCGGTCGAATTCGAAGAACGCGTCCGCGCCGGCCGTCGCCGTGGTCTTGACCATGCGCTTCTCGACCACGGGCGGTGGGGGTGGCGGCGGGGGCGAGGTTTGGGCAGCCGTGGGGGCCGGCGGCGGCACCTCGACCGGGACCTTGCGCACGACGCGCGCCGGCCGCCACGCCGGGCCGCCAAATTCGTAGCGCACCATCGCGAGCAACCGCTGGCCGCTGGTCTGCGGCATCGCGTCGCCGTGGGTCCAATAGGCCTGCCCGACGAGCGAGAGGCTGATCGGCGACCCGGGGAAGTACTTGGTGACCCCGACGGACACCGTCGCCTGGTCGGCGCCGCCGTCGCCGCGCTCGTAGTCGAGGCCACCGTCCAGCCGCACGAGCACGTTGTCGTAGAAGCGGCCGATGCGCCCGCCGATGCCCCAGTTCCACGCGCGGTCGTACTCGCGCGTCGTCACCGTCGTGAAGATGTCCTGCTGGTACTGGCCCGTGTCGTCGGTGCCGCTCGTCGTCGCGGTGGACGTCGTCTCGCTCGACGACACGAGACGGCGTCCCGTGACGCCCGCCGACGCATAGCCGGACGCGAACCATTCAGGCAGCTCGTAGCCACCGCCGAGTGTCACCTTGCGATCGCGCCACTGGTTCTGGTCCACGGCCGCGAACAGCTTGCGCACGCCCGCGTCCGGCGCACCGGCCGGCTGCCAGTGATACGACGCCTTGAGCCCGCCCGCATCGCGGTCCGAGTACCACAGCTCGGCGATCCACGCAGTGCGCTCGGTTTCCGAGAAGACCCAGAACGCGTCGCCGGTCAGCTTGTTCTGGGTGTCGTAGCCGATGCCGATCCGTGCGGTCGCGCCCGTGTAGCGCAGGTCGAGCGCCTGCGGGTCCGGCGCCGGCTGCTGGGCGACCGCGTACGGGGACAACAGGACGGCGAGCAGCGCGGGAACACCGCGCCGGCGTGAGGGACTGCGCATCGGAGAACTCCCTGGGGCGGATCCCGGGACGGGATCCACGATCATCGAGCGCCCATTGTCGCCGATGGCGTCGCGTTGTCGCCATTGGCAACGCGTGATCCATGCCCGACGTCTCGCACATTGCAGCATCGCCGCAACGGCACGTGCGTCTGCCGTGGGACTAGACGAGGTCGGCGGCGGGCCCCAGCACCTGTTCGCGCAATTCGCGGTAGCGCGGCAACTGGGGCGGATAGACACAGATGTACTTGACCTGTGCAGCCTGCAGGCAACGCTGCTTGATCACTTCGAGCTTCTGGTCGCGCGGATTGGTCACCTGTTCGGGCTCGCGCGAATCGACGATCGCTACGATCGTCGAATCCTTGTCGCAGACCACGAAGCCCACGTGCTGGTTGGCGATCTTGCGGAACGCGCGCAGCCGCTCCATGCCTTGGGGCCCGATCTTGACCTGGAGCACGTCGGCCAGGCGGATCTTGGCGAAGATGTCGTGCCGCGGGAACGCGGCCTTCAGCAACAGGTAGACGACGGCTTCCGCCTTGGACAGGAAGCGCGGGCGCAGCAGGTACAGGCCAGGGAGTTCGGCGGACGACAGCAACCGCGTCGTCTCGCCCTCGGTCCATTGGGCAACCGTGTTGGCCGAATCCGAACCGCCGCCGCCACTGCTGCTGGGGCGCCGCTGGCGAAGTACGAGGCCGGTCACGACGGCGATGACCAGCGCCGCTATGGCGAGCGCGAACAGGATGCCTGAAGTCATCGCAAGGCTAGTCGGCGCTCACGGCCAGGCCGCGCGGCGCGAGGGGCCGGAGTCGCTTGTCGTTCGTTGTCCAGTGTGAGGTCTTGCGCCTAACTGCGCCTAGTCTAAAGCAATTTGCTCGACAGGCGAACGAACGGACGCCGGAGCGCTGGCAGGACGTCGGCATCGGCGCAACGGCGCCGGCCCCGGGCGCGCGAGCCGGCCGCCCCGGGGATCCCGGCGTCGGCGTCAGCCGGTCGCGCGCAGCAAGTCCGGCGAGGATGCGGTCTCCGCGGTGGCAAGGCCGCCGGTGACGGCCGGGAGCACGTCGCAGACCTCGCCGATCGCGATCAGGACCGGGCCACCCGCCTGCGAACGCGCAAGTCGCGGGAGCTCCGCCAACGTTCCGCGGCGGATGGCTTGACCGGATCGGGCGGCATTCTCGAAGACGCCTACCGGCCGCTGCCGCGGCACGCCGGCGGCCGCCAGCGCGGCGACCACGGCGTCGGCATC
>JAFEDG010000015.1 GCA_018241745.1 Pseudomonadota bacterium | reverse complement strand
CTCGCGCCGTTGCTCGTGCTCGTGGCGTTCGTGCTGGCGGCAGCGGCCGTCGTGCCGGGCACCCGGCTCACGGCCCGCCTCCACCATCCGTTCGTGCTCGCCGTCAAGACCTGGGCATTCGCCCACCTGATCGCAACCGGCACGCTCGCGGACTTCGTGCTGTTCGCGAGCTTCCTCGCGTGGGCGATCGTCGATTTCGCGTCGCTGCGACGGCGTGATCGCGCGGCGGGTACCGTGTATCCGCCGGGTCGGCTGTCGCGTGATGCACTGGCCGTGGGCGTCGGTGTCGCGGCGTGGCTCGTCGTGGGACTGTGGCTGCACCCTCTCCTCATCGGCGTGAATCCATTCCGATGAGCGACGGCCCGGCGTCGAGATCGCGACGCGACCTGCTCGCGGCGCTCGTCGCGACGCCGCTCGCCACGCACGCGCTGGCCGGACGTGCGCAGACGGGCGCGCGCGGCGCGCTGTCCTCCGGTGCACCGTTCGACTACGCGTGGCTCAAGGGCGAAGCGCGCAAGCTCGCCGCGCAACCCTACGCGGCGCCTGACACTCACGTGCCCGCCGCGCTGGCGGGCCTCGACTACGATCACTTCCAGGCGATCCACTTCCGGCCCGAGCATGCGTTGTGGGCGGACCGCGACAGCCCGTTCCGGATCACGTTCTTCCATCGCGGGTACACGTATCGCGAGCGCGTCGACCTGTACGAGGTCGTCGCCGGCCGCGCGCGCCCTATCGACTACAACCCGGCGTCGTTCGACCTCGCGAAGGCGAATGTCGACGGGCACGCGTTGCCACACGACCTCGGCTTCGCCGGCTTCCGCCTCCTGTTCCACACCGACTACAGCCGCGACTTCGCGGCATTTCTCGGCGCGAGCTACTTCCGCGCGGTGGGCATGGACTACATGCAGTTCGGCCTCTCGGCGCGCGGCCTCGCCGTGGACCTCGGGTCCGACCGCGGCGAGGAATTCCCGCGCTTCACGGCATTCTGGTTCGAGCGGCCGCAGCCCGGGGCGACGACGCTGACACTTTATGCGCTGATGGATTCGAAGAGCGTGACAGGCGCCTACCGGTTCGACCTCGCGCCGGGCGCGACGCTCGTCAGCGACGTCGACGCCGCGCTCTACCCGCGGCGCGCGGCCGAACGCTGGGGCGTGGCGCCACTCACGAGCATGTTCCTCGTCGGCTCCGCGGACCGTCGCGTCAGCGGCGACTGGCGGCCCCAGATCCACGATTCCGAAGGCCTGTCCATGCACACGGGCGCAGGCGGCTGGCTGTGGCGGCCGCTGTCGAACCCGGAAGGCGTGCACCTGTACACGTTCGCCGACCGCAACCCACGCGGCTTTGGCCTGATGCAGCGCGACCGGGACTTCGACCACTACCAGGACGACGGCGTGTTCTACGAGCGCCGCCCGAGTGCGTGGGTGGCGCCGAAGGGAGACTGGGGCGACGGCGGCGTGCAGTTGCTCGAGCTGCCGGCGCCCGACGAGACCTACGACAACATCGTCGCTGCGTGGAAGCCGGCGACGATGCCGGCGCCTGGCGGCGAGGCGCTGTACGCGTACCGGATCTACTGGGGCGCGCGGACGCCGGGCGTGCCGCCGCTTGCGGCGGTGACGGCGACGCGCACCGGGCTGGGCGGCATCGTCGGCCACAAGCGGACGCAGTTCTCGTGGCGCTTCGTCGTCGAATTCGCCGGGGGCAGCCTTGCCACGCTCGGCAAGGACACCAAGGTCGTGCCGCGCATCCACGCGTCGCGCGGCATCGTCGAACTGGTCTCCGCGCGACCGCTCGACGCGATCCACGGCGTGCGCGCGATGTTCGACGTCCGGCCGACCGACGATTCGATCGAGCCCGTCGAGCTGTCGCTGGTGCTGACGATCGACGACGTACCGGTGAGCGAGACGTGGGTCGACCAATGGGTGCCGCCCGCGCCGGCGGAGCGTGCCCGCCTGCTCGCGCGCGGCTAGCGCGTCAGTGCCGCGCGTCGCTGCGCGGCGGCGGTATCCACGCGGGCGGCGTGGCGCCCGGAGGCCGCAGCACGCGGATCATGCGGACGGCCGTTTCGCGGCCGCGATAGTAGCCGTCGAGACGCATCGTTTCCGCGAAGCCCAGCCGCTCGTACAGCGCGCGTGCGGCCACGTTGGCCTCGCGCAGCTCGACGTGAATCGACGCCGAGCCCGCGACGAGCGCCGACTGCAGCAGCCAGCCGGCGAGACGCACCGCGATGCCCTGCCGCTGGCGGTCCGGCTGGACAGCCAGCAGCACGAGGTGGGCGTGTTCGTCGCCGAACTGCATGACGGCAAAGCCCGCGACGCCGCGGCGCTCGCGCGCGACGATCGCGACATGGTCCGCGCTGGCGATCAGCCGGGCGAGGCGGTCCTCGCGGTACTCCCAGCCGAGCCCGGCCTCGATCAGGTCGCGCGACATCGCGGCGAGCACCGGCGCGTCGCCGCGGCGGGCTGGCTCGAGCACGAGGTCGTGGTAGCGCATGCGGCCATTGTGCATCCAGCGGGGACGCCGGCGCCACGTCTCGATACGGTTTCGTGACACTGTCGCGACGCCCGTTCCACTACACTGGCGGCCCTGCCGCCGCCGCCCCTCGCGGGCGCCGCTGCGCACCCCCCTGACCCTCGACCCTTCCGCCTGCGATGATCCCGCGCTCGCTGTCGACGCGACCCTATCCGGACACGACCAGCCAGTCGCTCGAGCGCGGCTGGCGGTTCGGCTGGGTGGACGCGCTGGTGATCGTCGGCGTGCTCGCGCTGCTGCGGACGGTCGTCGTGCTCGGCGGCGACATGCGCGCGCAGTTCGACGCGCTGCATCCGCCGCCGCTCGCGCTCGACGTCGCGCTGATCCCCTATTACACGGCGCGCACCGTGCTGCGGATGTTCATCGCGTTCGGGGCCGCGCTCGCGTTCACGTTCGTCTGGGGCTACGTCGCCGCGCACAACCGCCGCGCGCGGATCGTCATGCTGCCGCTGCTGGACATCCTGCAGTCGGTGCCGGTGCTGGGCTTCCTGTCGGTGACGGTCACCGGCTTCATCGCGCTGTTCCCGGGCACGCTGCTGGGCGTCGAGTGCGCCGCGATCTTCGCGATCTTCACCGCGCAGGCGTGGAACATGACGTTCGGCTTCTACCACTCGCTGGTGACGATCCCGCCCGAGCTCGAGGAGGCCGCGAGCGTGTACCGGCTCGGCCGCTTGCAGCGCTTCACGAAGCTCGAGCTGCCGGCGTCGGCGATCAGCCTCATCTGGAACTCGATGATGAGCTTCGGCGGCGGCTGGTTCTTCGTCGCGCAAAGCGAGGCGATCAGCGTGCTCAACAAGGACATCAAGCTGCCGGGCCTGGGCTCGTACATGGCGGCGGCCGTCGAGCAGGGCGACACGCGCGCAGCCGTGGCCGCGATCGTCGCGATGATCGTCACGATCGTCGTCATCGACCAGCTCGTCTGGAGGCCGCTCGTCGCGTGGGCCGAGAAGTTCAAGCTCGAGCAGACCGGCGCCGGCGCGGCGCCGACGTCGTGGATGCTGACGCTGCTGCGCCAGTCCTTCCTGCTGCAGTGGCTGTCCGACCACGTGGCGCAACCGCTCACGCGTTGGTCGCGACACGCCGGCGTGATGCTCGGCGACGCGGGGGAGAGGTTCACGCGCACGGCGCCCACCGCGGTGCGCCGCTCGCTGCGCGGCGCGGGGTGGCTGATCCTCGCCGTGGGCGTGGGCTGGCTTGCGCTCGATGCCGTCGGCATCGGCCGCGAGATCCGCACGCGGCTGTCGGCGCAGGAGATGCTGCACATCGTGGGGCTGGGCTTCCTGACGCTGGGCCGCGTCGCGCTGATGACGGTGCTCGCGACCGCGATCTGGACGCCCCTCGGCCTCGCCATCGGGTCGCGCCCGCGGCTTGCGCGGATCGCGCAGCCGCTCGCGCAGATCGCGGCGTCGTTCCCGGTCAACATGACGTTCCCGTTCATCGTCGGCTTCTTCGTCGCGGCGCGGATCCCGATCGACTGGGGCAGCATCCTGCTGATGGCGCTCGGCACGCAGTGGTACATCCTGTTCAACGTGATCGCCGGCGCGATGGCCATCCCGTCCGACCTGCGCGAGGCGGCGCGCGTGTTCCGGCTGTCGCGCTGGGCGGCGTGGAAGAAGCTGTACATCCCGGCGCTGTTCCCGTTCTGGCTTACCGGCGCGGTGACGGCGGCGGGCGGTGCGTGGAACGCGAGCATCGTCGCCGAAGTCGCGCAGTGGGGCGACCGCAAGCTTGTCGCAGACGGGCTCGGCGCCTACATCGCGCAGGTGACGACGCGCGGCGACCAGCCCGCGATCTGGTTCAGCATCGCCGTGATGGCGCTGTTCGTCGTCGTGCTGAACCGTGTCGTATGGCGGCGGCTTTATGATCTCGCCGAGCGCCGCTTCCGGCTCGACTGACGGCCGGCGTGACGCTGCCCCATGAACGAGACCTCCCCCATCGATGCGCGCCCCGCGGCGCGCGAGCCGCTGATCGAGTTGCGCCACGTGTCGAAGTCGTGGCCGACGCCCGACGGCGCGTCGCGCGTGACAATCCTGGACGACGTGGACCTCGACGTGCGCGACGGCGAGATGCTCGCGCTGCTCGGCCAGTCGGGCTGCGGCAAGTCGACGATCCTGCGCCTGATGGCAGGCCTGGCCGAGCCGACGCAGGGCGCCGTGCTGCGCGGCGGCGAGCCCCTCGCCGGCGTCAACCCGGACCTCGCGATCGTGTTCCAGTCGTTCGCGCTGTACCCGTGGCTGACCGTCGAGGAGAACGTGCGGGTGGGCCTGATCCAGCGCCGGCTCGACGCGGCCGCCGAGGCGCGCGAGATCGAGCGCGCGCTGACGGTCATCGGGCTCACCGGCTACGAGAACGCGTACCCGAAGCAGCTCTCCGGCGGCATGCGCCAGCGCGTCGGCTTCGCGCGCGCGCTGGTCGCGCGGCCCCGGATCCTGTGCATGGACGAGGCGTTTTCCGCGCTCGACGTGCTGACCGCCGAGAACCTGCGCAACGAAGTCGTCGAGCTGTGGCGCAACTCGGAGGACGCGGGCATCCGCAGCATCTTCTTCGTCACGCACAACATCGACGAGGCGGTGTTCATGGCGAGCCGCATCGTGATCATCTCGTCGCACCCGGGACGCATCCGCCATGTGATCGACAACCCGTTGCCGTATCCGCGCGACGTCAACGCACCCGGCTACGCGGCGCTCGTCGCGCAGATCCGCGCGGCGATCACGTCGCTCGCGCTGCCCGACGAACCTGCTGCCGCGCGCGCGGAACGGGTCGTGCTGCCGCTGGACTCCGCGGCGCTCGAGCCCGGCAGCGCATCCGACGCGGTGGTGCCGACGACGCGCGCGACACGGACGCGCGTCGAGTCGATCCCGGCCGTCCCGGTCAACACGATCGTCGGCTTGCTGGAGATCCTGGAGGACAGCCGCGAGACGATCGACGTGTTCGAGCTCTCCGACCGCATCGGCAAGGAATTCGGCGAGACGATCGGCGTCGTCAAGGCGGCGGAGATGCTGGGTCTCGTCGACACGCCGAAGGACGACGTGCACATGACCGAGGTCGGCTGGTACTTCCTGGCCGCGCCGCTGCCGGTGCGCAAGGCGCTGTTCAAGCACGCGATCCTGAAGCTGCGGCTGTTCCAGATGCTATCCGCCGAACTCGACGCGGCACCGGACGAACGCCTCGACGCGGACGCGGTCGTCGCCGAGCTGGCGACGCTGCTGCCCTACGACCAGCCGACGAAGCTGTTCGACACGCTGGTCACCTGGGGTCGCTACGCTGAGATCCTCGACTACGACGAGGCAACGCGCACGATCACGCGCCAGCACCCCGCTGCGGAGGACGAAGATGACGACACCTGACGGTGCACCCGCCCGGCGCGGCCGCGCCGCGGCGCTCGTGGTCGCCTGCGTGCTGGCCGCGGCGCTCGGGCCCGCCGCGCCCGCGCGCGCCGCGGACCCTTCGAAGGTGCTGCACATCACGCTGCCCGACATCAACTCGCTCGACCCGCAGCAGTACAACGACTCGCCGTCGTACGACGTGCTGCGCGCGATCTACGAGGGGCTGTACGAGTACGACTACCTCGCGAGTCCCGCACGCATCGTGCCGTGCACGGCGGCGGCGCTGCCGGTCATCACCGACCAGGGCCGCACGTGGACGATCACGCTGAAGCGCGGCATCTACTTCACGCCGGACCCGGCGTTCGGCGGCAAGCGCCGCGAGCTCGTCGCCGCCGACTACGTCTACGCGCTGCAACGGTGGATGGACCCGACGCTGCGCCGTGGCGGCGATACGTGGACGATCGACCTCGTCGTCGGCGCGCGCGCCGTCGTCGACGCGGCCAAGCGCACGGGCCACTTCGACTACGACGCGCCGATCGCGGGGTTGCGCGCGCTCGACCGCTACACGCTGCAACTGAAGCTCACCGACGCCGTCTATCCGCCGATCGAGAACGCGCTGACCACCGGCGCGCTGGCACGCGAGGTCGTGGCCGCCGCCGGGGGCGACATCAGCACGCGCCCCGTGGGCACCGGTGCGTACATGCTGCGCGAGTGGCGGCGCGGTTCGCGCGTGGTGCTCGTCGCCAATCCGGACTACCGGCCGCTCTCGTTCCCGCAGACCGACAACCCGCGTTGGGCCGCGATGGCGAGGGCAATGGCGGGCCGCACGTTCCCGCAGATCGGCGAGATCGACATCGCGATCATGGACGAGGACCAGCCGCGCGTGCTCGAGTTCGAGCGCGGCAAGCTCGACTACCTGCGGCTGTACACGGACTTCGCCACCCGGCTGCTCGACGGCAAGGCCGTGCGGCCGGACCTCGCAGCGCGCGGCATCACGCACATCGCCAGCGCCGAGCCGTACACGTTCGCGTTCTACGCGAACATGCAGGACCCCACCGTTGGCGGCATGGACGCTGCGCACGTGGCGCTCCGGCGCGCAATCGCGCTGGGCACGAACGTCGACGAGTTGATCCGGGTCGTGTTCGGCGGCCAGGCGATGGTCGCGCGCCAGCTGGTGCCGCCGCCTGCGGCGGGCTTCGACCCGGCCCTGCAAGCGCAGCCCCTGTACGACCCTGCAGCCGCGAACGCGCTGCTGGACCGGTTGGGATACAACCAGCGCGATGCCGACGGCTTGCGCCTCGCGCCCGGCGGCAAGCCGCTCGTGCTCGTGTGGTCGCTGCGATCGGGCGGCACCTCGACGACGCTGGCGACGCTGATCCGCAAGGACATGCGCACGATCGGGCTGCGCACCGATTTCCACATGACGCCGTTCCAGGACGTCATCAAGGAACTGGAGGGGGGGAAGTTCGCGCTCTACTACGGCGGCTACGGCGGTCTCCCGAGCGGCTACGGCATCCTGATGCAGCTCGACGGCCGCGCGCCGGTGGCGCAGAACGCGTCGCGTTTCGCGTCACCGCGCTACGACGCGTTGATGGACCAGTTCATGCGTACGCGCGATCCGCAGGTGCAGCGGGCGTCGGCCGCCGGCATGGCGCGGATCGCCGAGACCTACGTGCCGCTGCAGCCGCTCGTGTTCCGGCTCGAGAACGACTTCGTGCAGCCCTGGCTCGAGGGCTTCGCGCCGCCCGCGTTCGACACGTACTGGAAGTATCTCGACCTCAAGGCCGATCCGGGATCCGCGCGCACTCCACGCGGCTCCGCCGCCGAACGCAATAAATAGGGTCGGACCCTATTTGCGCGTGGTGGCGCGCTTGGTCGGCGTGCGCTTGACCGCGGCGGGCGGCTTGACCGCCGGCGACGTCCGTCGCGTCGGCGTCTTCGTCGCCTTCACCGCCGGCCGCTTGGCGCCTTGCGCGACGGCGCGCGGCGCGGCGGCCGTCTTCGTCGCGCGCTTGGCGGCGACGTACGGCGCGGCCACGTCTTCCGCCGTCCGCGGCGCGCGCTTGACCGCCGTACGCCCCTTCGTCTGCGGCTTGCCGGTCTTCTCGGCCAGGATCGCGAGCGCCTCGTCGAGCGTCAGGCTCTCGACCTTGTCCTTGTCCGGCAGCGTCGCGTTGACGTCGCCGTGCTTGACGTAAGGACCGTAGCGCCCGGAGAAAAGCTCCACCGGCGCGTTGTCGCGCGGATGCTTGCCCAGCACGCGCAGTGCCGCAGCGCGTTGCGGGCGGCCGCGGCCCTTGCCTTCGCCCTTCGCCTCGAACTCGAATCCCACCTTGCCGTCGGCCTGGCGCACGAGGAACGCGGAGAACGGCCGCCGCGTGCGTGCCGACACGAACTGCAGCAGGTCCGTCTTGCCGTCGCGCAGCAGCTTTTCCATCTGCGCGCGCTCGACGGGGCGCTGCAGGATCGTGCGGCCGGAGCGGAAATCGCACGTGCGATTCGGCCCCACCGCGTGCTCGCACACGTAGGCTGTCGGCGTCTCGAACACGTTGCCGCCGTCCTTCGGGCACTTGCCGAGCGGTTCCTGGCCGGAGAAATCCGGTGCCTCGCCATCGTCGTCGCCGGGGCGCGGACCGAAGTCGAACTCGACCTCGTTGGCATCGTTGAGCTTCAGCTTGGCCGCGAACGCGCGGCCCAGCCGGCTGCGGAAGCCTTCCAGCGGGCCGATCTCGCGCTTGGCGATCAGCTCCTCCGCTTCCTTCGGCTCGAGCTGGCGGCCGCCCATGATCTTCCAGAACCCGAAGTCGCCGTTGACGCACGCGAACTTCTTGTACTGCTCGCGCACCTCCCCGCCGCAGACGGGACAGGGCACCGTCAGCGTCGCGAAGTCGCCGGGAATCGTGTCGCTCTCGTAGTTCTTCGCCTGGCCGACGATGTGCTCGGTCATGGCGACGATCTCGTCCATGAAGTCGGCGCGCGCGAGCTTGCCGTGCTCCATCTGCGCGAGCTTGAACTCCCACTCCGCGGTGAGCTCCGGCGAGAAGAGCTCCGGCACGCCGAGGCCGTGCAGCAGTGTCATCAGCGAGAACGCCTTCGCCGTCGGGATCAGCTCCTTGCCGTCGCGATAGATGTAGCGCTCGTAGATGAGGCCCTCGATGATCTGCGCGCGGGTGGCCGGCGTGCCGAGCCCCTTCTCGCGCATCGCCTCGCGCAGCTCGTCGTCGTCGATCGTCTTGCCCGCGCCTTCCATCGCCGACAGCAGCGTCGCCTCGTTGAGGCGCGCCGGCGGCCGCGTGACGAGCGGCACCACGTCGACCTTCTCGGTGGCCACGGTTTCGCCCGGCGCCACGGCCGTCAGCGACGCGTCGTCCTCCTGCGCTTCCTTGCCGTACACGGCGAGCCAGCCCGGGTTGACCAGCACCTTGCCTTCCGTCTTGAACGGTTCGTCGACGACGCGGGTGATCCGCGTCGTCACCTGGAATTCGGCGGCCGGGTAGAACACCGCGATGAAGCGCTTGACGACGAAGTCATAGAGCTTCAACTCGAGTTCGTTCAGCGACTTGGGCGTCTGCAGCGTCGGGATGATCGCGAAGTGATCCGAGATCTTGCTGTTGTCGAAGATCCGCTTGTTGGGCCTGACCCAGCTCGACTTCAGCACCTTGCGCGCATGCGTGCCGTACGCGTTGGTCTCGCTTAAGGACTCGAGCGTCTGCTTCACCGTGCCGAGGTAGTCCTCGGGCAGCGCGCGCGCGTCGGTCCGCGGGTACGTCAGCACCTTGTGCTTCTCGTACAGCGCCTGCGCGAGCGACAGCGTCGTGCGCGCCGAGAAGCCGAAGCGGCCGTTCGCTTCGCGTTGCAGCGTCGTGAGGTCGTAGAGCAGCGGCGGGCTTTGCGTCGACGGCTTCGATTCCTCGGTGACGATGCCCGGCTGCCCGGCGCACTTCAGCGCGAGCGCGCGCGCCTTCGCCTCGTCCCACAGCCGCTCGGCGCGCGCATCGGGGTCGTCGTCCGGCTTTTTGAACTTCTCGTCGAACCACCGGCCCGTGTACACGCCAGCCTTGGCGTTGAACGTGCCGATCAGTTCCCAGTAGTTGCGGGGCTTGAACGCGCGGATCTTCTCCTCGCGTTCCGTCAGGATCGCGAGCGTCGGCGTCTGCACGCGGCCGACCGTCGTCAGCTGGAAGCCGCCCGACTTGGAGTTGAACGCCGTCATCGCGCGCGTGCCGTTGATGCCGACGAGCCAGTCCGACTCCGAGCGACACGTGGCGGCGTCGGCCAGCGGGTGCATCTGCGCGTCGGTGCGCAGCGCCGCGAAGCCGTCGCGGATGGCGGCCTGCGTCATCGACTGCAGCCACAGCCGCCGGATGGGCTTGTCCGTCTTCGCGTACTGGACGATATAGCGGAAGATCAGCTCGCCTTCGCGCCCCGCGTCGCAGGCGTTGATCAGGCCGCCGACGTCCTTGCGCTTGATGAGCCTGAGCAACAACTTGAGCCGATCTTCGCTCTTCTCGATGGGTTTGAGCGCGAAACGCGTCGGAATCGCCGGCAGGTGGGCAAACGTCCACTTGCCGCGCTTGACCTCCTCGTCCTCCGGCATCCCGATCTCGACCAGATGGCCGACGGCCGACGACAGCACGTAGTCGTCGGACTCGAAATAGTCGCCCTGGCGCGTGAAGCCGCCGAGCGCGCGCGCGATGTCGGCGGCGACGGAGGGCTTCTCGGCGATGATCAGGTCCTTGCTCAAGCGGGTCCTTTCGAGGGAGCGGGCGATACTACTGGCGAAGCTTGGGGCGGCGCAAGGCAACCAAAGGGCAGCGTCGGCGGCCGAGCCGCGGTGTCAGGTCCGGCGCTGCCACCCGCCGCCGGGGACGGCCGCCACCCTTCCGGCAATTTCCAGCGCCGCGAGTTCGGCGGCAATGACCTGCGCCGGCAGGCCGGTCCGGGCGATCAGCCGGTCGAGGTCGGCGGGCGCGTGGCCCAGCGCGGACACGATGGTCTCCGCGGTGGCGGACTCGAGGGACGGTGCCGCGCTGTCCTCGTGATGCCGATCGGGCTCGAGCGGTGCGGACGCGAGTTCGTCCGGTGTGAGCGCTAACTCCGAAAGGACGTCCTGCGCCGTTTCCACCAGCTTGGCGCCGTCGCGGATCAGCTTGTGGCAGCCGCGGGACTGCGGCGAATGGATCGAGCCCGGCACCGCCATCACTTCACGGCCCTGGTCGCCGGCGAGCCGGGCGGTGATCAGCGAGCCGGACTTGAGGTTGGCCTCGACCACCACGACGCCGCGCGCAAGCCCGGCGATCAGCCGATTGCGGCGCGGGAAGTTGTGCGGCAACGGCGGCGTGCCCGGCGGAAATTCGGACACGAGGCAGCCGCGCGCGGCAATGGCATGTGCGAGCGCCCGGTTGGCCGCCGGGTAGACGCGGTCGAGCCCGGTGCCGACGACCGCGATCGTCGACCCGGGCGCCTCCAGTGCGCCTTCGTGCGCGGCAGCGTCGATGCCGGTGGCGAGGCCGGACACCACGGTGACGCCGGCGGTGGCGAGCGCCTGCGCGAACGCTCGCGCATCGTCCCGGCCCTGTGGCGTCGCATTCCGGCTCCCGACGATGGCCACTGCCGGACGCGCCAGCAGCGCGGCGCGGCCGATCAGGAACAGCGCGGGCGGCGCCTCGGCGATATTCAGCAGCGTGCGCGGGTAGTCGTCGTCATCCCACGTACAGAGCCGGTGCGCCGGGTCGGCGGCGAGCCACGCCTGGCTCGCGACGATGCGCGCGTCGTCGGCGGCCGGCAGGCGTGCGCAGCCGTCGGGCGACAGGTAGCGATGAGGCGCGGCGACCACGGCTTCGGGATCCTGCGCCGCGCGCAGCGCCGCGACGAGCGATGCGTGTGGCAGCGCGGCGACGGCAAGCCGGAGCCAGGCGCAGGCGCGCGCATCGGCCTCCATCGGCGCGCCTCGCGGGCCGCGCCGCTCAGGGCTGCCGGATGAAATCGCCGACGGAGATCGGGTACTTCGTGTTCAGCAGCACCGCGTACGACACGCGGTCGAACGTGCGGAACACGAACATCAGCCCGACGCGCTCCTCGGGGAGCTGGAGCTTGGATTCCGGCGTGAAGTAGGTCGTCTGGTCCAGGTAGCGCAACAGCTGCGGGGTGTTGGTGTTGGGCCGCGGGTCGGTGATCGTGCTGCCGCCCTGGTAGATGGCCAGCACCGCGCCGACATCGACGCCGTCCTGCGTGCCCCGGTCGATGACGACGAGGTTGCCGCGACCCATCTCGCTCGCGTTGTTGTACGACGCGATGATCCGCCCGGCGATCGGCTTGGTCGGCGCGTGCGGGACGTAGTTGAGCAGGGTCTCGGGCGGCACCGGGATCAGCCGGTCGCCGACGAAAACCTCCTCGTTCGACTGGACGATGGTCATCGTCGACACGTCGCCGAAGCGCTCGACGCGCGCAATGCCGATGAAGCGGTTCTCGAAGCCGAGGATGTCGTGCGGCGGGTCGTACGCGACCAGCGCCTTGCCGGGCCGGAAGATATACCAGGTCTCGCCGCCGCTCGGCATGACGCCGACGGCGTAGATGCGATCGCCCGCCGCGCGCGTGATGCGCTCGCGGTCGCGACCGGCGACGATCTCGCCGGACCCGGCGAGGCCAGCGGCCGGCGTGACGATCGACTTGGTCAGGTAGGGTTCGAGGTCGCCGACCGGGATGGCCGGGATGGCCTGGGCCGCCAGCGACTCCGTGCGTACGCCGGGGGACAAGCGGACCGTGCCGCCGGCACCCGCCACCGACAGCCGCGGGCCGCCCGCCGCATTGCGGTCCAGGACGAGCACGTCACCGGGGTAGATCCAGTGCGGATCCTTGACCTGCGCCTTGTTCCAGCCCCACAGCTCGGGCCAGCGCCACGGATCCTTGAGGAAGCGCCCCGAGATGGCCCACAACGTATCGCCTTTGACGACCGTGTACGTGGACGGGGCGTCGTCGGCAAGCTGCAAAGGGGCCGTCGAGGGGGTCTGCGCATGGGCAGGGCCGACCGCGAGCCATGCTGCCGCGACGATCGCGGCGGCAAGGCGCAGGTACATGCTAAACTGTTGACGCATAAGACCTCTTCCCTGTCGGGCGGGCTTGCTAACGTCCTAAAGCGCCGCAAAATAAGGACTTAAGAAAGATTCTGCATTTGACACTTGCATTTGGCAAGCTTTCACGCTGGCCGGACGCCAGTTGTTGCACGCGCCGTTGCAACGGCGGCTGTGGGCACTGCAACAGGATGCCAATGCCTTGAAAAATGCCGCGAACGCGGCAAGATCGATGCCATGATCCTCCCGATCCTCGAATATCCGGACCCGCGCCTGAAGAAGGTGGCAGCCCCGGTACGCACGTTCACGCCGGACATCGCGAAGCTGGCCGCCGACATGGCGGAGACGATGTACGCGGCGCCGGGCATCGGGCTCGCGGCCACGCAGGTCGACGTGCACAAGCGGGTGATCGTCATGGACATCTCCGAGGACCGCAACGAGCTGCGCGTCTTCGTGAATCCGGAGATCATCGCGGCGGAAGGCGAGGCCGAAGGCGAGGAAGGCTGCCTGTCGGTGCCGGGCTATTACGACAAGGTGGCGCGCGCCGAACGCGTGACCGTGCGTGCCCAGGACCAGTTCGGCAAGCCGTTCGAGCTCGAGGCGGAGGGTCTTCTGGCCGTCTGCGTCCAGCATGAGATGGATCACCTCGTGGGCAAGGTCTTCGTCGACTACCTGTCGCCGCTCAAGCGCGCGCGCGTAGCCACGCGCATGAAGAAAAAGCAGAAGCTCGCGGGCTGACGCCGCGCCCGCCCGCCGGCCGTCGCCACCCGCGCCGGCCACCGCCACGATGGACACGCCCCGCCCGCTCCCCGCGGCCACGCCGCTGCGCGTAGGCTTTGCCGGCACGCCGGACTTCGCCGCCGCCGCACTCACCGCGATCATCGAGGCCGGGTACACGATACCGTGCGTGCTGACGCAGCCCGATCGGCCAAAGGGCCGAGGCATGGCGCTCGCCACCTCGCCGGTCAAGGCGCGGGCGCTGGCGCACGGTCTGCCGGTGCTGCAGCCGCCGACGCTGCGCGACGCGGCAGCGCGTGCCGCGCTCGCCGACCACGCGCTCGACGTGCTCGTCGTCGCCGCCTATGGCCTCATCCTGCCGCAGGCGGTGCTCGACACGCCGCGCGCGGGCTGCCTCAACATCCACGCATCGCTGCTCCCGCGCTGGCGCGGTGCCGCACCGATCGCGCGCGCGATCGAGGCGGGCGACACGACGAGCGGCATCACGATCATGCAGATGGACGCGGGCCTCGACACGGGCCCGGTGATCGCCGAGTACCCGGTGCCCGTCGCCCCCGATGCGACGGCGGCGACGCTGCACGACACGCTCGCGGCGCTGGGCGCGCGCGCGGTGGTCGACGTGCTTGCGACGCTCGCGCGCGACGGGCGCCTCGCGTCGAGGCCGCAAGCGGCCACGGGTATCACCTATGCGCACAAGATCACGCGCCAGGATGCGCGGCTCGACTGGACGCTCCCGGCCCCGGTGCTGGCGCGGCGCGTCCGCGCGTTCGACCCGGTGCCGGGCGCGTGGGCCGACGCCGGTGACGGCGTGATCAAGGTGTGGCGCGCCGATGCGCGTGCCGAGGCATCGCGCGGTGCAGCGCCCGGCACGCTGCTCGCGATCGGCGAGCGCGGGCTCGTCGTCGCGTGCGGTGATGGCGGGGCGCTCGCGATCACCGAGCTCACGCCGGCGGGCGGCCGCCGGATGAGCGCGGCCGCGTATGCCGCGGGCGCCGGGCGCGCGCACGTCGTGGGCGTCCCGCTGGGTTCGACGCGGTGACGATCGGCCTCGAGCAGTCGCAACGCCAGGCCGCAGCCGTCGTCATGCGCGTGCTGGACGGCGAATCGCTCGCGCAGGCACTGCAGGCCGCGCCCGCCGACGGCCCCGCGCGCTCGCTCGTGCGCGAGCTCGCGTACGGCACGCTGCGCCATCACGGTACGCTGGCCGCGCTGGTCGGCGTGCTCGCGGCGAAGCCGCTCGCGCATCGCGACGTCGCCACGATCGTCGAGGTCGCGCTGTACCAGCTGATGCATGCGCGCACGCCGCCGTTCGCCGTCGTCGACCAGGCCGTGCGCGCCGTCGAGGCCGCGGGACGTCCCGCGGCCAAGCCGCTCGTCAACGCGCTGCTGCGCCGCTTCCTGCGCGAGCGCGACGCGCTCGTCGCGCAGGTGAACCGCGATCCCGTCGCGCGCTGGTCGTATCCGGCGTGGTGGATCGCGCGCATCCGCGCCGACCATCCGCGCGACTGGCAGTCGATCCTGGCCGCCGGCAACGCGCGGCCGCCGCTGACGCTGCGCGTGAACCTGCGGCGCACGCCGCGCGATGCGCTGCTCGCGACGTTCGTCGAGGCAGGCATCGACGCGACACCGGTGCCGCCGGACGGCATCGTCGTGACGACGCCGACGGCTGTCACCGCGCTGCCGGGCTTCGACGCGGGCCTGTTCAGCGTGCAGGACAGCGGCGCGCAATGGGCCGCGCACCTGCTCGCCGCGCGCGACGGCATGCGCGTCCTCGACGCGTGCGCGGCGCCCGGCGGCAAGACCGCGCACATCCTCGAGCGTGCCGACGTCGACCTGCTCGCGCTCGATCGCGACGCGCAGCGACTCGCGCGCGTGGACGAGAACCTCGCGCGGCTCGGGCTCGCAAGCAAGCGCGTGCGGGTCGCGGCCGCGGACGCGCGCGCGCCCGCGGGGTGGTGGGACGGGAAGCCGTTCGAGCGCATCCTCGCGGACGTGCCGTGCAGCGCGTCGGGCGTCGTGCGCCGGCATCCGGATGGCAAGTGGCTGCGGCGAGCGTCCGACATCGACGCGTTCGCGCGCGAGCAGGACGCGGTGCTCGGCAGCCTGTGGCCACTGGTCGCGCCGGGCGGCCGGCTGCTGTACGCCACGTGCTCGCTGTTCCGTGCCGAGAACGCGGCACGCGTCGACGCGTTCCTGGCCGCGCATCCCGACGCGTTGCGCGGAACACTCAATCTGCCGGCGGGCGTTGCTGGTGCGGACGGTCAACTCTTGCCAGCGGGCGACGGCGCGCCCCACAATCAGGATGGATTCTTCTACGCGCTGATCGACAAGGCGTGACAGCGCGGTCCGCATGGCCGTAACCCTTCCCGCACGCCGCCGCACGTCTGCCTTCCCGGCGCTCGCGCGGTCCGCATTGGCCTGGCTTGCGCTGGTGCTCGTGCTCGCACTTCCCCACGTCGCGCACGCCGACTCGATCGCGTTGCGCAGTGCCGAGCTGCACGAGGAGGACGGCGACGTGATGCTGTCGGCCGAGTTCGACGTGTCGCTCAATGCGACGCTCGAGGAGGCGCTCGCCAACGGCATCCCGCTGTACTTCGACCTCTCGTTCACGCTGACGCGCCCGCGGTGGTACTGGCTCGACGACAAGGTCGTGGACCAGGTGACGACCTATCGCGTCGCGTTCGCGCCGCTGACGCGGCAGTACCGCGTGACCAGCGGGTTGATGGCGCAGAGCTTCGGGACGCTGGGCGAGGTCGAGCGCTTCCTCGCGCGCGTCAGTTCGCGGCCCGTCGCGCGCGCGTCCGAGCTCGCGAAGGGCACGCACTACGAGGCCGCGGTGCGGCTGCGCCTCGACACGAGCCAGTTGCCAAAGCCGCTGCAGGTCTCCGCGCTGGGCTCGCGCGACTGGCAGCTGTCGTCCGAATGGCACCGCTGGGGCTTCACGCCATGAACCTGTTCACGTCGCGCCGGCTGCGCTGGCTGCTGCTGATCGCCGCGTGCCTCGCCACGATCGCGATGTTCCTGCTCGCGAGCGCGACGTCCAACACGCGCTTCTTCGCGGGCGGCTACGACGCGCTGCTGGTCGTCAACGGCGTGCTCGTCGTGCTGCTGATGGCGATCGTCGGCTGGCAGCTCTGGAAGCTGTGGCGACGGCGCGTGCGCGGCGTATTCGGGACGCGGCTGGCCGTGCGGCTCGTGCTGCTGTTCGCGCTCGTCGCCGTGTTGCCGGGCGCGCTGGTGTACGCCGTGTCGGTGCAGTTCCTGGGTCGCAGCATCGAGAGCTGGTTCGACGTACGGGTCGACCGCGCGCTGGACAGCGGCCTCAACGTCGCGCGCAACGCGCTCGACTTCGTCGTCAAGGACGCGACGAACAAGGCGACGCAGGTGGCGCTGGCGCTGACGGACGTCCCGGCCGACTTCGCGCCCGCGCTGTCCGCGGCCACCGAGCAGACGGGCGTCGACGAGGCGGTGCTGTTCGGGGTCGCGGGCAACGTGCTGGCCGTCGCCGGCATCAGCAACTCGACGGCCACGCCGGACCCGCCGCCGGCCGCCGCATTGCGCCGCGCACGGCTGCAGCAGACGTACTCGGCCGTCGAGCAGGTGCCCGACCGCGGCATGCTGGTCCGCGTTGTCGTGCCGGTCAACAGCGCCGATCGCAGCGACCCGCTCAAGCTGCTGCAGGTCACGGAGAGCGTGCCGGCGTCGCTGGCGGCGGAGATCGCGCGCGTCGAGGCCGGCGCGCAGGACTACAAGGAAATATCCTCGCTGCGCGTGTCGCTGAAGCGTCTGTACGCGGTGACGCTGACGCTGACGCTGCTGCTCGCGCTGACGACGGCGCTGGGCCTCGCGATCGTCCTGTCGGAGCGCTTCGCGGCGCCGCTGGGCCTGCTCGCCGAAGGCACGCGCGCGGTGGCGCAAGGCGATTTCACGCGCCGTCAGCCGGTGACGTCACGCGACGAGCTCGGCGTGCTCACGGAATCGTTCAACACGATGACGGCGCAGCTCGCCGACGCGCAGGTGCGCAGCGAAGAGGCGCGCCATGCGATCGAGACGACGCGCGCCTACCTCGAGAGCGTGCTCGGCAACCTGTCGGCCGGCGTGCTCGCGTTCGACGCGCAATACCGTCTGCGCACGGCCAATCCGTCGGCGGCGGTGATCCTGCAGCAGCCGCTCGCATCGCTCGCTGGCGTGCCGCTCGCCGAGTGGGGCGGACACGCGCCGGCGCTCGCCTCGTTCGCGGAACTCGTCGGGGAGGGGTTCCGCGCGAGCCGCGACGGCGTGTGGCAGAAGGAAGCCGAGCTGCAGGTGGCCAACCTGACGCGCACGCTGCTGCTGCGCGGGTCGCGGCTCGCCGGTGCCGCGGACGAGGGCTACGTCGTCGTGTTCGACGACGTGTCGGAACTCGTGCTTGCGCAGCGCGACGCTGCATGGGCGGAAGTGGCGCGCCGGCTTGCGCACGAGATCAAGAACCCGCTGACGCCGATCCAGCTGTCGGCGGAGCGCCTCGCGATGAAGCTCGAGGGCAAGCTCGAGCGCCCGGACGCGGAGACGTTGCGCCGTGGCACGCAGACGATCGTCACCCAGGTCGCAGCGATGAAGAGCATGGTCGACGACTTCGCGATCTACGCGCGGCAGCCGCGGCCGGGCCAGATGAAGGTGGTCGATGTAAAATCGCTGCTCGAGGACGTCATGGGGCTGTACGAGAACCTGCGTCCGCATGCGGTACTCGCGCTGCCCGCGGGCCCGGTCCCCGTCCAGGGCGAGCCCACGCGGCTGCGGCAGGTACTGCACAACCTGCTGCAGAACGCGATCGATGCGCAGGCCGACGTTGCCGAGCCGCGTTACGCGGTCACGCTGGAGCAACGCGAAGGACACGCCGAGCTCGCCGTCACGGACGCTGGCCCGGGGTTTGCTGCAACCGTGCTCGCGCATGCGTTCGAGCCGTACGTGACGACCAAGGCGAAGGGTACGGGCCTGGGCCTCGCCATCGTCAAGAAGATCGTCGAGGAGCACGGCGGGCGCGTCGTGCTGGACAATGTCGCTCCGCATGGTGCGCGGGTGACGGTCGTATTTCCGCTCGCGAAGGCAGCGAGCGCGTGAGGTGGTGATGGCGCAGGCGAAGGAAATCCTGATCGTCGACGACGAGGTCGGCATCCGCGAGCTGCTGTCGGAGATCCTGCAGGACGAGGGTTACCGCGTCGCGCTCGCCGAGAACGCGAGCGAGGCGCGCGCGTATCGCGCCCGGACGCAGCCGTCGATGGTCCTGCTGGACATCTGGATGCCGGACACCGACGGCGTCACGCTGCTGCGCGAATGGACGGCATCCGGGTCGCTGACGATGCCCGTCGTGATGATGTCCGGCCACGCGACGATCGAGACAGCCGTCGAGGCCACGCGCATCGGCGCGTTCGACTTCCTCGAGAAGCCGATCGGCCTCACCAAGCTCCTGTCGACGATCACGCGTGCGCTGAAGGCCGCCGCGACGAAGGAACCGCGCCGCGTCTCGCTGGCGGCGCTCGGCACCAGCAAGCCGGTCACCGACGTCGAGCGCGCGCTCGAGCAGCTGATTGCCGCGCGCAAGCCGATCCTGATCCTCGGCGAGCCGGGCACGGGCCAGGACGTCGCCGCGCAGGCGCTGAAGAGCGCCGACGCGCCGTTCGTCGCCGTAATGCAGGGAGCGCAACTCGCGCAGAACCCGCTGGGCCTGCTCGAGGAAGCGCGCGACGGCGTACTGTGGTGCGCGGAGATCGGCGAGTACAGCAAGGCGGACCAGCGCCACCTCGCGTTCCTGCTCGGCAAGCTCGAGCGCCACAACGTCACGCTCGTCGCGACCAGCGCCGAGCCGCTCGGCAACCTCGCGGCGGAAGGCAAGTTCGACGCCGCGCTGCTCGCACAGCTCGCCGCGGGTTCGGTGATGATGCCGCCGCTGCGCACGCGGCGCGAGGACATCGCGCCGCTGATCGAGCGCTTCTGGCGCGAGGCGACGAAGGCGGATCCGTCCGCGCCGCTGCTCGGCACGTTGCCGCCACCGGCGCTCGCGGCGCTGACCAATGCGCACTGGCCCGGCAACCTCGATCATCTCGCGAGCGTCGTCGGCAACCTCGCGCTGACGCGCGGCGAGCTCTCGGGCGACCACGTGAAGCGCCTGCTCGGCGAAGCGGCGACGCCCACGCAGGCAGTGGCGCCCGAGATCACGGCGCGCTTCTTCGAGATGCCGCTGCGCGAGGCGCGCGAGGCGTTCGAGCGCATCTACTTCGAGCAGCTGCTCGCGCGCGAGCAGAGCAACATGAGCCGCGTCGCCGAGAAGGCCGGCCTCGAACGCACCCACCTGTACCGCAAGCTCAAGCAGCTGGCCATCCGCTTCTCGCGCCGCACCGAAGAAAGCGCGTGACGGGCCGCCGATGAACGTCGCGACCCAGGACCCGCACGCCGCGCGCAAGATGGCGCCGCTCGTGCTCGGCGCCATCGGCGTCGTGTACGGCGACATCGGCACGAGCCCGCTGTATACGCTGCGCACGGCGTTCACCGGGCACCACGGCCTGCCGCTGACGGAGTTCAACGTGCTGGGCCTGCTGTCGGTGATCTTCTGGGCGCTCGTGATCATCGTGACGTTGAAGTACATCACGCTGATCATGCGCGCCGACAATCGCGGCGAAGGCGGCATCCTGGCGCTGACGGCGCTCGTGTCGCGCGGTGTCGAGCGGCACACGCGGTTGCGCTGGTGGCTGCTGGGGCTCGGCATCTTTGGCGCGGCGATGTTCTACGGGGACGGGATGATCACGCCGGCGATCACCGTGCTGGGCGCGATCGAGGGCCTCGAGGTCGTCGCCCCGGGCATGGCGAACTGGGTGGTGCCGGTGTCCGTGCTGATCCTGATCCTGCTGTTCATGTTCCAGAAGCACGGCACGGCGACGATCGGCGCGGTGTTCGGTCCCGTCATGTGCGTGTGGTTCGTCGTGCTTGCGCTGCTCGGTTTGCACCAGGTGATCCAGGCGCCGGGCGTGCTGAAGGCGCTGGCGCCTTCGTATGCGGTGCTGTTCCTCGCGGCCAACCCGGCCGCGGCATTCGTCGCGCTCGGGGCGGTCGTGCTCGCGGTCACGGGGACCGAAGCCCTCTACGCCGACATGGGCCATTTCGGCGCCACGCCGATCCGCCGTGCATGGCTCGCGTTCGTCATGCCGTCGCTGGTGCTCAACTACTTCGGCCAGGGCGCGCTGGTCATCGCTGACCCGTCCACCATCCGCAACCCGTTCTACCTGCTCGCGCCGTCGTGGGCCCTGCTGCCGATGCTGCTGCTCGCCGCCGCCGCCGCGATCATCGCGTCGCAGGCCGTGATCTCGGGCGCGTTCTCGTTGACGCGCGCCGCGATCCAGATGGGCTACTGCCCGCGGCTCGCCATCCTGCACACGTCGGACAAGACGATGGGGCAGATCTACGTGCCGTTCATCAACTGGACGCTGCTCGCCGCCGTCGTGCTGCTGGTCGTCGGATTTCGCACGTCCGACAACCTGGCCGCCGCGTACGGCATCGCCGTGACGATGGCGATGCTGATCGACTCGCTGCTGATCTACGTCGTCATGCGCCGGCTGTGGCACTGGTCGCGGGCGCTGGCGCTGGTCATCGCGGTGCCGCTCGTCTGCATCGACATCGCGATGCTGTCGTCCAACGCGCTCAAGATCCCGGATGGCGGCTGGTTCCCGTTGCTGCTCGGCGGTTGCGTGTTCACGCTGCTGACGACGTGGAAGCGCGGCCGCGCGTTGGTCGCGGACCGCCTGGACAGCGACACGCTGCCGCTCAAGGACTTCATCGACGGCATCGCGGTGGCGCCGCCGACGCGCGTCGAAGGCACTGCAGTGTTCCTGACGTCGACGCCGCGTCGCGTCCCGCACGCGCTGCTGCACAACCTCAAGCACAACAAGGTGCTGCACGAGCGCGTCGTGTTCCTGACGATCGTGATCCGCGACGAGCCCTACGTGGACGACCACGACCGGATCGAGGTGTCGCCGCTCGGTTGCGATTTCTATCGGCTCATCGCGCACTACGGCTTCAAGGACGAGCCCGACATCCCGACGCTGCTGGAGCAGGCGACGCACGAAGGCTTCCCGTTCGAGATGATGGAGACGTCTTTCTTCGTCTCGCGCGAGACGCTGATCCCGACGGTGGGCACCGGCATGGCCATGTGGCGCGAGCGGCTGTTCGCGTCGATGGCCAAGAACGCCGTCAAGGCGTCCGACTTCTTCCACGTGCCGACGAACCGCGTCGTCGAACTGGGCACGCAGGTCGAGATCTGACGTCGCGCCGGCCGCGCCGAGGTGCGACCCTTTTTTCCGCCCCGCAGTCACCGCGCATGGCGTGACTTCAGCGGCGGAAAATAGGGTCGGACCTGCCGCCGCGAGGCGGCAACCAAGTAGCGGGACACCACGGAAAACAAAAAGGCCGGCCCCATGCGGGAACCGGCCTTGCGGGACGACGGAGCGCGCCTTACGCCACCGCCGCCATCGCGCCCTTCATCTGCTTCATCGCCTTCGCTTCGATCTGGCGGATCCGCTCGGCGGACACGCCATACTCGTCGGCGAGCTCCTGCAGCGTCGCAGGATCCTCTTCCTTCAACCACCGCTGCTCGATGATCCGGCGGCTGCGGTCGTCCAGCTTGGCCAGCGCGTTGGCGAGGCCTTCGCTGCGCCGCGCGGACGTCTGGCGCGCTTCCACGATCTTGGCCGGCTCGTCGTCGCTGTCCGTCAGGTAGGCGATCGGCGAGTAGACGTGGTCGTCGTCATCCGACGGCGTGGGGTCCAGCGTCAGGTCGTGGCCCGTGAGCCGCGTTTCCATCTCCAGCACTTCCTCGCGCTTGACGTTCAGCGTCCTGGCGATCTCGTCCGCTTCCGCGTTCGTGAGCGCCGCCGAGCGCGTCTTCATGCTGCGCAGGTTGAAGAACAGCTTGCGCTGCGCCTTCGTCGTGGCGACCTTCACCAGGCGCCAGTTGCGGAGGATGTACTCGTGCATCTCGGCGCGGATCCAGTGCAGCGCGAACGACACCAGCCGCACGCCGCGGTCCGGGTCGAAGCGCCGGACCGCCTTCATCAGGCCGACGTTGCCCTCCTGGATCAGGTCGCCCTGCGGCAGCCCGTAGCCCAGGTAGTTGCGCGACACGGCTACCACGAGTCGCAGGTGGGACATCACCAGCGAGCGGGCGGCGTCGACGTCTTCCTTCTCCTTCCAGCGGCGGCCGAGTTCGAGTTCCTGTTCCGCCGTCAGCAGCGGAAAGCGGTTCACCGACTGGATGTACTGATCCAGACTGCCCAGCGAGGCCGGGGTCGGGAAGCTCAAAGCGTTGAGGCTCATCCTGTCTCCTTTCGACGGACCCGACTCCCGGGTCCTGGACTGCCTGGTTCGTGCCCAGTTTAGCACTCGAAGCATATGAGTGCTAAAGCGCCCTCAAAGTTCCCGACCAATTCACTCGGATTTGTGGCGGCGCGTCACGCTATTCAGATAGACCCCGCAGGGGACACAAGTTCCCGCGGCAAGTCAGCGTGCGCTCACTGAGGGCGGAGGCGCCATTCTGGGCGGCGTCGGACCCCGACGGACAGTTACTCAGTCCGTAGCCGGCGGCAGCAGGGCGTCGACGAACTCCCGGGCGGCGAACGGGCGCAGGTCGTCGACCTGCTCGCCGACGCCAATGAACGCGAGCGGCACCGGGTGCTGGCGGGCGATCGCGGCCACGACCCCGCCACGGGCCGTGCCGTCGAGCTTGGTCACGACCAGCCCGGTAAGCCCGACCGCCGCGTCGAATGCCTTGACCTGGGCCAGGGCGTTCTGGCCCGTGTTGGCGTCGACGACGAGCAGGACGGCATGCGGCGCCGTGGGCTCGGCCTTGGCCAGCACGCGGCGTATCTTCCGGAGCTCGTCCATCAGGTGGGCCTGCGTCGGCAGCCGGCCGGCCGTGTCGGCCAGGACGACGTCGATGCCCCGCGCCCGCGCGGCGCTGACCGCGTCGTACATGACCGCGGCCGGGTCGCCGCCTTGTTGGGCGATCACGGTGACGCCATTGCGCTCGCCCCAGACGGCGAGCTGCTCGCGGGCCGCGGCGCGGAACGTGTCGCCCGCCGCCAGCAGCACCGAGAGCCCCTGGCCCTGCAGCCATTTGGCGAGCTTGCCGATCGACGTGGTCTTGCCGGCGCCGTTGACGCCTGCCAGCATGATCACGTAGGGGCGCTCGGGACCGATCGTGAACGGCTTCTCGAGCGGCGCCAGCTGTGCGACCAGCGCCTCGCGCAACAGCACGCGCGGGTCCGCATCGGACCCGGCCGCGCGGTGACGCGCCTTGAGGTCCGCAAGGAGGGCGGCGGTCGCGTCGACGCCGACGTCCGCGGCCAGCAGCGCGGTCTCCAGTTCGTCCAGCGCCTCCGCATCCAGCGTCCGGCGGCCGAGCGCCTGCGTGACGGCGCCGGACAGCCGATCGCGCGAGGCGGTGAGGCCCGACTTGAGGCGTTCGGTCCAGCTGCGCTTGGGCGCGTCGGGCGGGGAAGACTTGAAGAAATCGAACACGGGGCACGCGGGACGGACGGCGGACTAGAATTTTACCGTTCGCGAGGCAACCGCCCGCGCCAGCGCCTACCCGTGCCCGCCCCCACCGCCAACCGCGTCCGCGTGATCGGCGGCCGCCACCGCGGTCGCGTGCTGCGCTTTCCCGCCGCGCCCGGGCTGCGGCCGACCCCCGACCGCGTGCGCGAGACGCTGTTCAACTGGTTGGGCCAGGACCTGACGGGCGCGACGACGCTGGACCCGTTCGCAGGGACCGGCGCGCTGTCGCTGGAGGCGCTGTCGCGTGGTGCGACGCGTGCCGTGGCCGTCGAGCGGCAGAAGGCGCTGGCCGCCGCGCTGCGGGCCAACGCCGACGCGATGGGCATGGCCGGCCTGGAGCTCCACGTCGCCGACGCGTACGGCTGGCTGGCGGCGGAGCCGCGTGTGTTCGACGTCGTGTTCCTGGACCCCCCGTTCGCCGAGGATCGCTGGGCGGAGCTGTTGCCGCGCGCCGCGGCGCGACTGGCCACGGACGGCGCGCTGTATGCCGAGTCCGCGCGCGTACTCGACGCCCCGCCGGGGCTCGCGCTGGTGCGCACCGGCAAGGCAGGGGCCGTGCATTATCATCTGTTCCGCCGCGCGACCGGCAGCTGAACGCACCGCCCAACGCATGCTCACCGTCGTCTATCCCGGCACGTTCGACCCGTTCACGCGCGGTCACGAGGACCTGGCGCGCCGCGCGGCGCGGCTGTTCGACCGCGTCGTCATCGGCGTCGCCGAAAGCGCGTCGAAGCGGCCGTACTTCACCGGCGACGAGCGGATCGCGATGGCGCAGGAGGTGCTGGCCGACGTGCCGAACGTCGAGGTCAAAGGCTTCTCGTCGCTGCTGATGGACTTCGTCCATGCGCAGGATGCGCGCGTGATCCTGCGGGGCCTGCGCGCCGTGTCCGACTTCGAATACGAGTTCCAGATGGCCGGCATGAACCGCCGCCTGTTTCCCGACGTGGAGACGTTGTTCCTGACGCCATCCGAGCAGTACATGTTCGTGTCGGCGACGATCGTCCGCGAGATCGCGCGCTTCGGCGGGGATGTCTCGAGCTTCGTGCACCCGGCGGTCGCCACGCGGCTCACCGCCAAGGTCGCGGCGGATCGCTGACGATGTCGCTGCTGATCACCGACGAGTGCATCAACTGCGACGTCTGCGAGCCTGAGTGTCCCAACGACGCCATCTCGCAGGGACCGGAGATCTACGTGATCGACCCCGCCAAGTGCACCGAGTGCGTGGGCCATTTCGACACGCCGCAATGCCGCGAAGTGTGTCCGGTCGATTGCATCCCGAACGATCCCGCGCACGTCGAGTCGCGCGGCGAGCTGATGCTCAAGTACCGCGCGCTGATGGCCGTCAAAGGGGCGGCCGTCGACTGACGACGCCGGTGGCTGCCGGCGGATGCGCGATCAGCCGTTGGCGGCGAGCGGGACTTCGGGCTGCGCGATGACGCCGTCGATCGCACTGATCTGCGCGGCGAGCCCCTTGATCTGCGCCCGCAGCGCCGCGGCCTGCTGCTCGAGCTCGGCGATCCGCGTCTCCAGCTCGTCGCCTGCGCGATGGATGCGGCGCACGCTGTCGAGCCGGCGGCGCAGTTGCAGGTGGTGCTCGCGCACCTGCGTCTCCAGCGGCGACATCACGGACTTCAACCACACTTCGACGTCGCGGTTGGCGATGTCGTAGACGTGCTTGACGCGCGTGGCCACCGTTTCGAAGAACCGGCGCATCAGCGCGAACTTGGCCTTGCTGGCCATGTTCCACAGCGTGTTGAAGTGCTGGTTGTACGCGCGCTCCAGCCGCTCGACTTCCTTGCGGTACTTGAGCACCGAGAACGGCGGCGGCTCGTACAGCTCGATGCCGTGCTCCTTGGAGAAGCGCGCGTACATCGCGCGCATCAGGTCATGGATCTCGTTGGCCTGCTGCGCGGCCTGGTCGAGATCCTGGCGGATGTTGGCGAAGAAATCGCCCATCGCGCCGCGTACGCCCTTCGTGAACAGCGAGCCTTCGATCGCGCGCCGCGTGCGGCCGGCGTTGAGCTTCAGCGCCTCGAGGCCCAGGTAGTCGAGCAGCTTCGTCGTCTGCTCGGTGAAGATGTTGCGCAGTGCCGTGTAGCGCGCGAGGCCGCGCTCGAACAGGTCCTTCTCCTCGCGCACGCGGTCCATCATGTGCTCGACGACGTCCTGGTTCTTGCCGCGCAGCGTCGAGAGCTCGGCGAGCTGCTCGTTGATGCCGGTCATCCGCTGGCGCAGGATCGCGCGCACGCCGCTGATCGCGTCGCGGACGTCCGTCTTGGTCGTGCCGCCGACGATGTCGCGCTTCGCCGGGATCAGCTTGCGCGACAGCGCGTCCTCGAGCTCGGGCAGCTGGCTGCGCGCGAGCAGCGCGTCGTCGCCGTTGACCTTGGCAAGGAGGCCCTTCTTGGCCGACACCGCATACACCTGCGACGGCGGCACGGCGAGCAGGTCGGCCGTCTGCCGCACCTGGCGCTCGATCTCCGCGTCGACCTCGGCGTGCGTCTTCAGGTCGTCCCACAGGCCGTCGATCTTGTTGAGGATCACGATGCGGCCCGCGCGCGTCGCCGGGTCGTCGCCGGCGAGGTGGTCGTTCCACACCTCGAGGTCCGTCTTCGTCACGCCGGCGTCCGCGGACAGGATGAACAGCAGCGCGTGCGCGTTGGGCAGGTGCGACAGCGTGAGCTCGGGCTCCGTGCCGATCGCGTTCAGGCCGGGCGTGTCGAGGATCACCAGGCCCTGCTGCAGCAGCGGATGCGGGAAGTTGATGATCGCGTGCCGCCAGCACGGGATGTCGACGTTGCCTTCGTCGCGCCGCTCGAGCGACGCCATGATGTCGTCACCGCCGTCGAGCAGGCCGTACTGGCGCGCGAGCGCCGACGGCACGCGCTTGACCTCGGCGACGCGGCCCAGCACGTCGGCCATGCCGGCCGCCGACGCGAGGTCGAGGGGCAGCGTGATCCATTCGTCCGGGTAGGACTTGAACTCGGAAACCGTCGCGTCCTTGAGCCGCGTCTCGATCGGCAGCAGGCGCACCGACGGCGGGTAGCTCGCGTCGTAGACGAGCTCGGTCGGGCACATCGTCGTGCGGCCGGCGGCCGACGGCAACAGCCGCTGGCCGAAGTCGGCGAAGAAGATCGCGTTGATGAGCTCGGACTTGCCGCGCGAGAACTCGGCGACGAACGCGACGACCAGCTTGTCCTGGTGCAGCCGCTCGAGGATGCGCTGGATCTTGAGGTCGACCTGGCCGTCGGCGAGGTCCTGGTCGGACAGCCATTCGTGGAGCGACGCAATGCTCGCCGACAGGCGTCGGCGCCAGTCGGCGTAAGCCTCGAAGCGGACTGTCAGATCGTGCTGCTGGACCATGGCCTACCCCTCCAGGTGGCGATTCCGGGCCCGGCGGCCCCGCTGGCAAGCTGCAGGCCGTCCGGAACGCCGACGAAGCAGGACTCATGCCGCGCCCGCCGCCCGGCCGACGGACGGCCGGGCCGGCGAAAATAGCATGTACTCACCGCTGGCAGCGAGGGCACCAGAACGAGTTGCGCTGGCCGATCATCCGCGCTCGGATCGGCGTGCCGCAGACCCGACACGGCTCGCCTTCCCGCCCGTACACGTAATAGCCGAGCTGGAAGTAGCCAGGCTCGCCGCGGCTGTCGACGTAGTCGCGCAGCGTCGAGCCGCCCTTGGCGATGGCCTCGGCAAGGACGTCGCGGACGGCCGCGACCAGGCGCGCGGCACGCGGCCGCGACAGCGCCGACGCGCGCAGCGTCGGGCGGATGCCGGCACGGAACAGCGCCTCGTTCGCGTAGATGTTGCCGACACCGACGACCAGCTTGTTGTCCATCAGCGCGGCCTTGATCGGCCCCGTGCGCCGGCGAAGGCCCTCCCACAGCGCCTGGCCGTCGAACGCGGCGTCGAACGGTTCGGGCCCAAGTGCCGCCAGCAGCGGGTGCGTGACGCCGGACGGCACCCACAGCACCGCGCCGAAGCGCCGGGGGTCGCGGAAGCGAAGCACGACGCCGTCGTCGAGCTCGAGGTCGACGTGGTCGTGCAGCTTCCTGGGTGGCGCCCTGGTGTGGACGCGCAGCGTCCCGGTCATGCCGAAGTGCATCAGCAGCGAGCCGTGGGGCAGCTCGAACAGCAGGTACTTGCTGCGTCGAGTGAGCGCTCGCACCGGCTGTCCGGTGACGTGACGCGCAAGGTCGGCCGGAACCGGCCAGCGGAGCCGGCGGTCGTAGATCCGCAGGGCCGCGATGCGGCGACCCACGGCGTGGGGTTCGACCCCCCGGCGGGTGGTTTCGACTTCAGGCAGTTCGGGCATCGGCTGCCCGGATTTTGCCCTAACATGGCGTGTGAGGCATCGTGCGCGCCGCAACAGCCGCCGCACCGCCCGACGCATTTCCGGATCCACGAATGACCCGCCCTCTTCCGCCTTCCTCCCGCCTCGTCCTCGCGGCCATGCTGGGCCTTGCGCTCGCCGCGCCCGGCCTTGCACAAACGCCCGCCACGCAGCCAGCGTCCCCGGCCACTCCGGCACCGCCACCCGCCGGCCCCGTGTCCGCGCCGCCTTCCGCCGCGCGGCCCGATGCCGGCCCGGGGCTTTCGGCCGAGACGTTCTACCGCGTGCTGGTCGGCGACGTGGCGCTGCAGCGTGGCCAGCCGGCGATCGCCGCGCGTGCCTATTACGAAGCCGCCAAGGATACGCACGACCTGTACCTCGCGCGTCGCGCGACCGAGCTCGCGGTCGTCGCGCGCCAGCGCACGCTGGCCGATGCGTCGGCGCGACTGTGGCTGGCGGCGGACCCGGCCGCCGACCGCCCGAAGCAGATCCTGGCGGCGCTCGCGTCCGGCGCGTTCGGCGCGGGCGCTGCGGAGACGGACACGATCGACGGCGACGTCCGCGCGCGCATCGCCAAGCTGATCGCCGATGCCGCCGCCACGCCACAGGGCCCCGGCGAGCTGTTCCTGCAACTCAATCGCGGTCTCGCCCAGGAGCCCGACAAGGACGCCGTCTACAACCTGATCGTGCAGCTCGCGGCGCCGTTCCCCGATCTCGCCGAGGCGCACTTCGCCGTCGCGCTCGCCGCGTACAACACGGGCATGAAGTCGATGACGCTGGCCGCGGCCGCGCAGCGCGCCATCGATCGTGCGCTCGTGCTGAAGCCCGGCTGGGATCGCGCGGCGCTGCTGAAGGCGGACCTGATCGAGCGGCAGTCGCGGGCCGACGCGATTGCCTACCTGCGCGACTTCTACGCGCAGCATCCGGACGCCAAGCCGGCCGCGGGCGCCCTGGCGCAGCTCTACGTCGAGGACAACCGCCCCGGCGAGGCGCGCGCGATCTTCGAGGCGCTGTCGCGCGCCGAGCCCAACGCCCCCGAGTACGAATTCGGCGTCGCGGCACTGTCGATGCAGATGCGCGACTGGGACACCGCCGAGCGCCTGTTCCAGGACCTGAAGGCCAAGCACTACGGCGAGAACGGCGTCGTCGAGTTCAACCTCGCGACGATCGCCGAGGAGCAGAAGCACTACGACGAAGCCATCCGGCGCTACAAGGAAGTCCCGGACGGCGAGCGTGGCTGGCTCGCGCAGCTGCGCATCGCGATCGTGCTCGGCAAGGCCGGCAAGCTCGACGAGGGCCGTCGCTGGCTCGCCGGCCTCAACGCGGTGAGCGTCGAGCAGAAGATCCAGGTCAAGCAGGCGGATGCGCAACTGCTGCGCGACGCCAACGACAACGCGGCCGCGTATGCGGTGCTGGCGGCCGCGCTGGTGGACCATCCCGAATCGACGGACCTGCTGTACGACAGCGCGATGGTCGCGGAGAAGCTCGACCGTCCCGACGAGTCCGAAGCGAAGTTGAAGCAGCTCGTCAAGCTGAAGCCCGACGACGCGCAGGCGCTGAACGCGCTGGGCTACACGCTCGTCGACCGCGGTGGCCGCGTCGAGGAAGGCTACCAGCTCATCTCGCGCGCGTTGACGCTGTCGCCCGACGACCCGTTCATCCTCGACAGCATGGGCTGGGCGCTGTACCGGATGGGCCGGTACGACGACGCGCTCACTTACCTCAAGCGCGCGCTCGACGGCCGTCCCGACGCCGAGATCGCCGCGCACTACGGCGAGGTGCTGTGGGCCAAGGGCGAGCACGACCGCGCGCGCGTCGTCTGGCAATCGCAGCTGCGCACGACGCCGGACAACCCGGTACTGCTGGAAACGGTCCGGCGCTACTCGCCGTGACCGGCGGCACGGCGCGTGCGCCGCGCTTTCGCGGCTCGCCGCGCATGTTCGTCGCGCTGCGCGCCATCGTCGCGACGTGCGTGCTCGCGGTGATCGCGGGTTGCGCCACGCGGCCGCCGCCCGTGTCGCACGCGCCGCCGCCCGTGGCCGAGGCGTTCTCGCTGCAGGGCCGCATCTCGGTCCGCCACGGCACCGACGCGCTCGCCGCCAACGTCGCCTGGACGCACAGCGCGAGCGACGATCACATCGAGCTCGCGACGCCGCTCGGCACCGGCATCGCGCGGATGACGCGGGATGCGTCGGGCGCGACGATCGAGCTCGCCGACGGCCGCCGCGAGCGCGCCGCATCGTTTGCGACGCTCACCGAAGCGTCGCTCGGCGTGCCCATTCCGGTCGCGGGGCTCGCGTCGTGGGTGCAAGGTGCGCCGCGCGCCGGCAGCGCGGCGCGCATCGAGCGCGACGGCGCCGGTCGCACGTCGACGCTGGACCAGGATGGGTGGTCGATCGTCTATGCCTACGCGGACGACGCGGCGACGCGACCGCGCCGGCTGGTCGCAACATATCCGGACATCGACCTGCGCCTCGTCATCGATGCGTGGCGATAACCGCCTGGTCGTGCCCGCGCCGGGCAAGGTCAACCTGTTCCTGCACGTCGTCGGGCGGCGCGCGGACGGCTATCACGAGCTCGAGACGGCGATGGCGTTCGTCGATTTCGCGGACACGATCGAAATCGCATCACGCGACGACGGGCGCATCGTGCGTACGCGGGCGCTTGCGGGCATCGCCGAGGACGACGATCTTGCGCTGCGCGCGGCACGCGCACTCGCGCAGGCCACCGGGACGCGCATGGGCGCCGACATCGGTGTCGTCAAGCGCATCCCGCAAGGTGGAGGACTGGGCGGTGGCAGCAGCGACGCGGCGAGCGTGCTGCTCGCGCTCAATCGCCTGTGGTCGCTCGACGTGCCGCGTGCCGAACTCCTTGCACTCGGCGCGACACTCGGCGCCGACGTGCCCGTGTTCATCGGCGGCCGCGCGGCGCTCGCCCGCGGCATTGGCGAGCGTCTCGCGCCGCTGACATTGCCGCCGCTGTGGCTGGTGCTCGCGCGCCCGGCGACCAGCGTCCCGACGGCTTCGGTGTTCGCAGCAGCGGAATTGACACGGTCCACGCCGTCGGCGAAAATAGACGTCTTTTCCGAGGGTTACGGAAGAAACGACCTGCAACCCGTCGTCGAGGCCCGCGCGCCGCTCGTCGCCGAAGCGCTCACCGCGCTCGC